>CACJPA010000004.1 GCA_902595105.1 uncultured Pelagibacteraceae bacterium | reverse complement strand
CCAATTAGCTTATTCATCTACAGATAGCTACCCTGTCTCACGATTTCATAGTCTTATCGTTCCTAAAAGACATGTAGAGACATATTTTGAGCTTACTAAAGATGAAATTCAGGCATGTAACGAGTTAATTTTAAAAACTAAAGAAAAAATTTTAACACAAGATTCTAGTGTAAAAGGTTTCAATATAGGCACAAATGCAGGAAAATCTGCAGGCCAATCAATTATGCATTGTCATATTCATTTAATCCCAAGAAGAGAAGGGGATGTAGAGAATCCGCAAGGAGGTGTTAGGTCTGTGATCCCAAAAAAACAACATTACAAAAGAAAGTAAATATTTTTAATTGTTATTAAAGACAAATTTATCAATAGTTTTTGTTGATATGATGAGTTATCTAGATTAGAAAACTTTAAAATTATTTAAAATAATTATACATAAGGGTAAAATGCTTGAAACAAATCCATTTTCTTTATTATCAGAAGTAGTTCCTACTGCTGTTATGCAAGGTTTTATAATTGCAATGATTCTTTTAATTGCTTTTGGAACAATTATTCAGATGATACATCACAAAAATTTAACCTATTTCTTTAACAATGCAAAAAAAGCAAAATTGCAGGCAACAAGAGAGGTTGGAGCTGCTGAGAAGGCAAAAATTATTGCTAAGACTACTGTTTATGACATTGGAACAACATCAGAATTAGGTTTTGGAAAAAGAAGGTTAGCACATGTTCTTGGTATGTATGGAACTATAATCTTTTGGATTGCTTCAGCAATGTTAGTGTTTTGTTATACAGGGGCAGATAAAACTTCTTCTACATTGTGGTCAATGTTATGGCATGTAGGTGCAATACTTACATGTGTAGGTGGATTTTGGTTTTGGTTTTTTTTAAGAGTAGATGTTTCTGCCGAAGCACACCCTTGGTATAGAATTATTAAAGCTGATTTATTTGTTCTAGCATTATTAGCATGTTCAACTTTTGGACTAGCTTGGTCTTATACTCAATTTAATGGTCAAGTAGGTTTTTCATTCTTATTTTTTGCATTGTTTGTAGTTTCTAATTTAGTTTTATTTGGTGGAGTTTATTGGTCGAAATTTGCTCACATGTTCTATAAGCCTGGAGCAGCAATACAGAAAAATTTGGCTGAAGCAGACGGTTCTAGAGATAATTTACCACCTCCTGCGGACGCGCCTGAGCAATTTGGCCTAGGAATAAAAAGAGAAGAGCCAAAACATTATTAATATGATAACAAAAAAGGAAAGAAAATAAATTATGTCAACTTTTGTATATATGACTAGATGTGATGGATGTGGTCACTGCGTAGATATTTGTCCATCTGATATAATGCACATTGATGAAAATATTAGGCGTGCAAAAAATATAGAACCAAATTTTTGTTGGGAATGTTATTCATGTGTAAAAGCATGCCCAAATCATGCAATTGACGTAAGAGGTTATGCAGATTTTGCTCCAATGGGACATAGTGTTAGAGTAAGACGTGAAGAAGAAAAAGGAACTATTTCTTGGAAAATTAAATTTAGAAATGGAACAACAAAAGACTTTGTTTCACCAATAACAACAAAACCATGGGGAAAATTTATTCCTAAACTTGCAGATGGTGAAAAAATTAAACAAGGAGAATTAAATTCACAAAGATTATACACTGAACCTGAAGGACTAAATATTAATGGTGAACTTCCTGCAGTTCCAAAAGAGTCTTTTAAAAAAGGAGTTTATTACTAATGGCTAAGCACAAAACTCATTACGAAGACTGCGATGTATTAGTTGTTGGTGGAGGTATGGCTGGTACTGGTGCAACTTTCGAAGCGAGGCACTGGGGCAGAGATATGAAAATTGTTTGTGTTGAAAAAGCAAACATAGATAGAAGTGGGGCAGTAGCTCAAGGTCTTTACGCAATTAACTGTTACATGGGTATGCAGTGGGGTGAAAATCAACCTGAAGATCATGTTAGATACGCACGAAATGATTTGATGGGAATGGTTAGAGAAGATTTAGGATATGACATGGCTCGTCATGTAGACTCAACTGTTCATATGTTTGATGAATGGGGTCTTCCTATGATGAAAAATGAAGAGACTGGAAGATATTTAAGAGAAGGTAAGTGGCAGATAATGATTCACGGTGAAAGTTATAAGCCAATTGTTGCAGAAGCAGCAAAAAAATCTGCAGACAAAATTTATAATAGAATTATGATTACTCATCTTTTAATGGATGAGGCTCAAGAGAATAGAGTGGGTGGAGCTGTTGGATTTAATATGAGAACAGGCGATTTCCATGTATTTAGAGCAAAGGCTGTAATTGTTGCAGCAGGAGGAGCTTCACACATATTTAAGCCTAGAGCTGTTGGAGAAGGTATGGGAAGAACCTGGTATGCTCCTTGGAGTAATGGTTCAGCATACGCATTACCAATAGCAGCTGGTGCTAAAATGACTCAAATGGAAAATAGAATTGTGTTATGTAGATTTAAAGATGGATATGGACCTGTTGGTGCTTACTTCTTGCATTTAAAAACATATACACAAAATGCAAACGGCGAAAACTACGAGAAGAAATGGTATGACCAGACTAAAGAATTAGTAGGTGAATATATAGATCACCATCCAACACCTACGTGTTTAAGAAATCATGCTTTTATTCAAGAAACAATGGCAGGTGGCGGACCAATCCATATGGTTACTACTGAGGCTTTTCAAGACCCACATTTAGAAACTGTTGGTTGGGAAAACTTTTTAGGAATGACAGTAGGTCAAGCTGTCGTTTGGGCATCCCAAAATATTGACCCGAAATATACAAATCCTGAATTAACAACTTCAGAACCGTATGTAATGGGTTCTCATGCTACTTGCTCTGGAGCTTGGGTAAGTGGACCAGAGGACTTATCTCCACCAGAATACTTCTGGGGTTATAATAGAATGCTAACTATTGATGGATTATTTGGAGCAGGTGATACTGTAGGTGGAAGCGCTCACAAATTTTCTTCAGGCTCATTTACTGAAGGTAGGTTAGCGGCAAAAGCAGCTGTAAAATACATTGAAGATAAAAAGGCTGAAGGCTTAAAGGTATCAGACAAACAATGTGAAGATTTTAAAGTTAAAGTTTACAAACCTTTAGAAAATTACACTGTTGCTCAAAACGAAATAACTGGCGGAACAGTATCACCTAGTTATATTTCTCCAATTCAAGGGTTACAGCGTTTACAAAGAATTATGGACGAATATGTTGGTGGAATAGCCACCAATTATATGACTAACGCAAATATGCTAAAAAGAGGTCTAGAGCTTCTGGCTTGGTTAGAGGAAGATCTAGAAAATGTTGGTGCTGAAGATTACCACCAGCTTATGAGAGCATGGGAGCTAAAACATAGAGCTTTAACTTCTCAATGTGTAACAGAACATACTATGTTTAGAGAAGAAACTAGATGGCCTGGTTATTACTATAGAGGCGACCATATGAAACTTGATGATGATAATTGGCATTGCCTGACGGTTTCTAGAAGAGATCCAAAAACTGGTAAATTTAGCATGGAGAAAGTTCCTGTCTACCACATAGTGGATGAGAACGAGAAGAAAAAAGCTTCGTAATAAATTTTTAAATAAAATCGAATGGATATTTTATCTAAAACAGATGATGAAATATATGAATTAGCCAAACCAATTTGGGATAATTTGGTTAAATCATCTAATCTTAAAGATTATGGAGGGTTTACTAGAGATTTTTCTACTCAGATGCTTTTTGGTGCTAACGAGGTAGAGCTTGGTAAGCAGTGGGCTAATAACAAGCTTATTACTAATCTTAATGAGACTTTTGAACCTTTTGGATGTTTAAGAAGAGGAGATCATATAACTGTTCTGATCAAGCAGACAAATAAAGAGATCCCAGGTGAGTTCCTTGGAAGATTGGTATTAGGGGTCGAGGACAATGTTATTAAAGTTTTTGGGGCAACTATCTACTAGATAAAAAAATTACTTAATAATAAATAATTGTTTGACAAATTTCATTGTGGGTGTAATGACGGATTCAATGTTGCTTTCCAACGTAAAAATTATAAACAAACTCTTAAATTTCAAAACCATAATAATTAAAGCTGGAATTATAGCAAGCCTAACAGCTTACTGGGGAGTGATTTTAGTTGGAACTTTTATTACTTTTAACTAAGTTGTTTTTTAGCAACTTGTAAATTTTTATGGAAGTATTTTTACCAATAGCTCAAGTTTTTGTAAATCCAGTAGAGATACTTTTATTAAGTGCAATTGTTGGAGTTCTATCAGGTTTATTTGGTGTTGGTGGTGGTTTTTTAATGACTCCTTTTTTAATTTTTTTAGGTATACCTCCTGTGTACGCAGTTGCCAATGAAGCAAATAATATTTTAGCTACTTCAGTTTCAGGATCTACTACTCATTATTTAAAAAATACTTTAGATTATAAAATGGGCTCGATGATTGTGATAGGAGGAGTAATTGGTACTTCTTTAGGAATTTATACTTTTACATATTTTAAAGGTATTGGAAAAATTGATACGGTTATTTCTTTGGCTTACATGTACATTTTGGCAATAATAGGAACTTTAATGTTAGTTGAAAGTTTAGGTGAAATAGATAAAGCAAAAAGAAACGTAGTTGTTAAAAAAAAATTACATGTTCATTATTGGATACATGGTCTTCCATTAAGAATGAGATTTCCAAAGTCTAAATTATATGAAAGTATTTTTACTCCAATTATAATTGGTCTATTGGTTGGTTTTATTGCAGCTATAATGGGAATTGGAGGAGCATTTATTTTAGTTCCAGCAATGATTTACATAATTAAGATGCCTACCAAATTAGTTCCTGGCACATCTTTATTTGTAACAATTTTTGTAAGTGTCGTTGTTACTTTTCTTCATTCATTTAATTATGGATCTATAGATTTATTATTAGTTCTAATGCTGGTTGTAGGATCAATTATTGGAGTTCAGGTTGGACAAAAACTAGGAGAAAGAATTGACAGTTCTGGTTTAAGAGCTTTATTGGCAATATTGTTATTAGTGGTGGGCATTGCTATAGCGTACGATACATTTTTTGCAGATCAAAATATAAATGAAATTTCAACTACCGCATCCTCAGAATTAAATTTTTTCTCGAAATTTATTATAGATTTTTCTAAAGAGATGCCATTCTTTTATGGACTATTTACGATTATGTTTGCAATTATTTTAGGTGTTGGAGCGGCATTTATTAGACGATTTATTTCAAACTTAAGAAAAAAATTATTAGTAAAATCTTAAATCAAAAAATTTTTTAAAGTTTCTATATATATTAAACTGATAATACCAACAGTTACTGCTGCAATCAAACCAACTACAAATGGTTTATATCCCATTGACTTAAGCTCACCTAAGTTAATTGAAATTCCAACAGCTGCCATTGCCATCGTTAAAAATACAGTTGCTAAAATTTTTAAATATTCAATAAACCTAGACCAAACATAAAAATTATCAGTTTCAGGTAAAAATAATTCATCTCCTAAATTTCTCACAATTATCATGCCAATAAAACCAATTACAAAATATGGAAAAATACTTAAAATTGAGTACTTTTGCTCATTAAATTCACCCCTATTGTATAAGAAAGCAAATAAAGGAATAAGGATCACAAGAAAGGTGTTTCTAATTAATTTTGTTACTGTTGCTACATCTAAAGTTTCAGGATTATTAAATTGTTGATCATAAATTAATCCTGCGGCAGCAACCTGAGAGGTTTCATGAATTGAGGTTCCTAAAAATAATCCAGCTTCCAAAGCATTATTGTCAAAATACCATTCTGCAAAGTAAGGGTAAACCAGCATTGCAATCACTCCAAATAATGTAATATTAGCTATGGCATAAGCAACTTCTGTTTTTTTTGCATTGATAACTGGAGCTGTTGCAACAATTGCAGTAGCACCACACACGCTAGTACCAATAGCAATTAAGTAAGACATTTTTGATGATATAGGTACTTTTTTGATAAGAAGTTTTATTAATATTAATACTCCCAATATACAGAATATTACTAGAGGTATTGCAACAGAGCCAAATTTAATAAAATCTGCAAAACTTAATCTAATCCCCAAAAAAATTATTCCTAATTTTAAAATATATTGTTGAGTAAAATCTAAACCAACCATCATACCTGGTCTTGGAGTAAAAGCGTTTCCCATTAATATTCCAAGAAGTATTGCAATTAGCACCGTTGAAATTGGACTTTTGTCAGTTCCAAAAATCTCTATTGCTAAAACGTTATTAATTCCTTGAGAAAATAAACAAAATATTAAAGCTAAAATAACACCTGGAAAAATTGATTTTAGATACTGAAACTTATTAACCACAGAAATTTTATGCACTTCTGTAGAGTTTGGTCATCACAAATTCTTTGTGACCTAAAGCCTCTGCACAAGTCAATCTTCCGTTAGCTACCCTTAAAGTTGTTTTAATTAGTTCGTCTCCAGCTTCAGATAAATTCATTTCTCTTGAAAGAATTTTTGAAACATCACAATCAATATGTTCACCCATTCCTTTAACTGTTAAAGGATTTGCAGTTAATTTAACTACTGGTTCAATTGGGTTTCCGACAATGTTACCTTGTCCAGTTGGAAATAAATGAATATTAAAACCTGCCGCAGCTTGAAGTGTAACACATTCAGCTGCTGCAGATGAAGTATCCATAAAATATAAACCTTTTCCTTTAGTAGGTTCTTCAGCTGGTTCAAGCACATCAATAAATTTACAATTTCCAATTTTCTGGAAATTTCCAAAAGCTTTTTCCTCAATTGTAGTCAATCCCCCAGCTATATTTCCAGCTGTTGGCTGACTTTCAGAAAGATCATCAGTTGCCTCTTTAAGTATAAAATCATTATATGAACTCCAAGTTTTCATAAATTTTTCAGAAGCTTCTTTTGTAGCACCTCTAGTTGCACACACTTGTTCAGCACCTGTAAGTTCTGAAGTTTCACCAAAACATAAATGAACTCCTAATGGTTCTAGTTTATCCATTAAGTTACCTACAGTTGGGTTTGCAGCTAAACCAGATGTAGTATCAGACTCACCACATTTTACCGAAATCCAAAGATCACTCATTGGACATTCTTCTCTTTGTTTTTCTGAGGCCCACATAACAAATTCTTGTGCTTTTTTAGAAGCTTTCATTGTAGTTCCAATGTCACCAGTTCTTTCAATGTGGAAACCTTCAACAGGTTTTCCAGTTTTAGCAATTCCGTCTACAATTTTTTTAGTCCATTTAGGCTCGATACCAATAACGATTACTGCTGCAACATTAGGATTACAGCCAGTTCCGATCATAGTTCTGAAGTGTAATTCTAAATCGGCTCCAAATTGTAGTCTTCCATAAGAATGAGGTAGAGCTATTGTTCCTTTGATATTGTTTGCCACTGCTTCAGCACATGCATTTGAAATATCATCTACTGGTAAAATGATTACATGATTTCTTGTTCCGGCTCTGCCGTTTTCTCTTTTATAACCTAAAAAACTTTTTGGGATTTCCATAATACTACCACTTCTTTGTTTTGACGTTGTGAACATGAACATGTTCACCTTTTTTAATTGATTTAACTACTTTACCTATATCGTGACCATATTTAAGAATTGTATCTCCCTCTTTAAGGTCAACCATAGCTATTTTATGACCTAATGGTATTTCATCTAATGATTGAATATTTATTGAACTGTCATCTTCCATTATCCAGCATGCACAGTCTTGTTTTGGAGTGATTTTTTCAATAACAACTACTCCCACGTTGTCTTTTTTATCATGAATAATTATATCTGTTGCCATATCGTGTCGATTTGTTTGTTTGAAATTTGTAAATTCTTATATATTAATCGCAAAAATTAACAAACGAATTTTAAAAAATTAATATATTTACACTTTAGAGAGGTTCTAGTTTTATGACGAAAATGACAACAGAAGAAGCTTTTGTAAAAGTTTTACAAATGCACGGAATTGAGCACGCTTTTGGAATTATCGGATCGGCGTTTATGCCAATTTCAGATATTTTCCCTGATGCAGGAATTACATTTTGGGATGTTGCTCATGAAACAAATGGTGGTTTAATTGCTGATGGATACACAAGAGCTACTGGAAAAATGTCAATGGTTGTTGCACAAAACGGGCCAGGAATTACAGGACTAGTTACACCAATTAAAACTGCATATTGGAACCATACTCCTTTACTACTAGTAACACCTCAAGCTGCAAACAAAACTATGGGGCAAGGTGGTTTTCAAGAAGTAGAGCAAATGAATTTGTTTAAAGATATGGTTTGTTATCAAGAGGAAGTTAGAGATCCTTCAAGAATGGCAGAGGTATTAAATCGCGTAATAGAAAAAGCAATTAGAGGTTCTGCACCTGCACAAATAAATGTTCCAAGAGATTATTGGACACAAGTAATTGATATAGATCTTCCGCCAATTGTTAGACTTGAGAGACAAGGTGGTGGTTCTGAAGCAATTAATCAAGCAGCAGATTTATTATCTAATGCCAAATTTCCAGTAATACTTTCTGGTGCTGGTGTTGTGATTGGTGGAGCTATTGATGCAACTAAAAACCTTGCTGAAAAGTTAGATGCACCAGTATGTTCTGGTTATCAACATAATGACAGCTTTCCCGGAAGTCATCCACTTGCAGTAGGACCCTTAGGTTATAATGGTTCTAAAGCTGCAATGGAATTAATTTCAAAAGCTGATGTTGTTTTAGCATTAGGTACAAGGTTAAATCCTTTTTCAACTTTACCAGGATATGGAATTGATTATTGGCCTAAGAATGCAAATATTATTCAAGTAGATATTAATCCTGATAGAATTGGCCTTACTAAAAAAGTTACAGTAGGAATAAGTGGTGATGCCAAATTAGTTGCTGAACAAATTTTAGCAAAACTTTCTTCAAATGCTGGAGATACTGATAGACAAGCTAGAAAAGATTTAATTCATCAAACAAAATCTGCATGGTTACAAAAACTTTCAAGTTTAGATCATGAAGATGATGATGAAGGAACAGTTTGGAATAAAGAAGCTAGAGAAAGAGACTCAGATAGAATGTCACCAAGACAAGCTTGGAGAGCAATTCAATCTGGAATGCCTGATGATGTAATTATATCAAGCGATATCGGAAATAATTGTGCAATTGGAAATGCCTACCCAACTTTTGAAAAACCAAGAAAATATTTAGCTCCAGGTTTATTTGGACCTTGTGGTTATGGATTTCCATCTATACTAGGTGCAAAAATTGGTTGTCCTGATACTCCAGTAATTGGTTTTGCAGGAGATGGAGCTTTTGGAATTAGTATGAACGAAATGAGCTCATGTGCTAGGGAAGAATGGCCAGCAATTACAATGGTAATTTTCAGAAATTATCAATGGGGCGCAGAAAAAAGAAATACTACTTTGTGGTTTGATAACAATTTTGTTGGAACAGAGTTAGACCCAGAATTAAGTTACGCTAAAGTTGCTGATGCATGTGGCTTAAAAGGTGTGACTGTAAGAACAATGGAAGAAACTACAAATGCGATCAAGCAATCTTGTGAAGATCAAAAGAAAGGAATTACAACTTTTATAGAAGTAATTCTTAACCAAGAACTTGGTGAACCATTTAGAAGAGATGCAATGAAGAAACCAGTAAGAGTAGCTGGAATTGATAAAGCTGACATGAAACCTCAAAAATCATTAAATGGATGATATTAAAATAGGTTCTAATAGAAGTTTTGGGATTGTATTTTTTCTAGTTTTTTTACTTATAGCAACGTATCCATTAATTAATGGTAATGAATTAAGGCTATGGTCTTTAATTATATCAATAGTTTTTTTACTTCTTGGATTGATCAATTCTAAAATTTTAAATCCATTTAATAAACTGTGGTTTAAATTTGGAATTTTTCTTGGAAAAATAATTTCACCATTAATTATGGGTATTATATTTTTTTTAGTTGTTACACCTATAGGATTTCTAATGAGGTTGTTAAATAAGGATTTATTAAATTTAAAATTTAACAATAATAGCTCTTATTGGATTGAAAAAACTGAACCAAAAAGTAAAATGAAAAATCAATTCTAAAATGAGTTTTATAAAAGAATTTTGGGAATTTTTAAAAGTAAGAAAAAAATATTGGTTGCTACCAATTATTATTGTCCTAGTCATATTTGGCGGTTTAATTGTTTTAACTCAAGGTTCGGCAGTAGCTCCATTTATATATACTATTTTTTAAAGTGAAATCCATTCTCGGAATATCAGCTTTTTATCATGATAGTGCGGCATGTATAATTCAAGATGGTGATATTATTGCAGCAGCTCAAGAAGAAAGATTTACGAGAAAAAAACATGATCCAAATTATCCTAAAAATGCAATAGATTTTGTCTTAAATTATTCAAATTTAAGATTGAGTGAAGTTGATCAAATAGTTTTTTTTGAAAAACCATTTTTAAAATTTGAAAGACTATTAGAGACTTATGTTGCTTTTGCTCCAAAAGGTTTTGTTTCATTTAGTAAGGCAATGCCATTATGGATTAAAGAAAAACTTTTTCAGAAAAACTTATTATTCAACAAATTGAAAGAACATGATGAAAATTTTAAATCAGATAGAAATATTTTTTTTTCTGATCATCATTTAAGTCATGCTGCTAGTGCTTTTTTTCCATCACCATTTGAAGAAGCTGTGATTTTAACAGCTGATGGTGTTGGTGAGTGGGCAACAACTACTGTTGCTATAGGGAAAGGAAATAATTTAGAGGTCAAAAAAGAAATACATTTTCCTCATTCTTTAGGCCTCTTATATTCGGCATTTACATATTACACTGGCTTCAAAGTAAATAGTGGGGAATATAAACTTATGGGTTTAGCTCCATACGGTTCACCAATTTTTCAAGATAAAATAAAAAAACTTATAAACATAAAAGATGATGGAACTTTCCGTTTAAATCAAAAATATTTTAATTACGCAACTGGTTTAACTATGACAAATGATAAATTTCATAAACTATTTGGTCATAAACCTCGTGATCCTAAAAAAGAACAAATAACACAGTTTCATATGGATATTGCTTCCTCGATTCAAAAAATAACAGAAGAAGTAATGATTAAACTAGCAAAAGGAATTAGAAATGAGTATGGCATAAAAAATTTATGCCTAGCAGGTGGTGTAGCTTTAAACTGTGTAGCTAATGGTAAAATTTTAAAAGAAAAAATTTTTGACAATATTTGGATACAACCTGCTGCAGGTGATGCAGGAGGCGCATTAGGTGCTGCACTTGCTCTTTGGCATATAGAGCAAGGTAACAAAAGAGATGTTGTTGAAAACGATAGTATGAAAGGATCATATTTGGGATGTGAGTTTGATCAACAACAAATAGAAAAAGATTTAAAGTCTTTGGGTGCGAATTTTCAAACATTTGAATACGAAAGTTTAATAGAAAAAACTGCTGAGTTTTTAGCAAATGAAAAAGCAATTGGTTGGTTTCAAGGCAGAATGGAGTTTGGTCCAAGAGCTTTAGGCGGGAGATCTATATTAGGTGATCCAAGATCTGATAAAATGCAAAAAAATCTTAACTTAAAAGTTAAATTTAGAGAGAGTTTTAGACCTTTTGCGCCATCAATATTAAGAGAAGATTTATCTAATTGGTTCAATCTTGATGTTGATAGCCCTTATATGCTCTTAGTTTCTGATATTAATGATGAAAAAAAAATTGAAATGACTGAGGAGCAAAAAAAATTATTTGGTATTGATAAGTTAAATATTAAAAGATCTGATGTACCTGCTGTTACTCATGTCGATTATTCAGCCAGAATACAAACAGTAACAAAAAACACTAATAAAAGTTATTTTGATTTAATTACAAAGTTTAAAGAAAAAACAGGATGTCCTGTATTAGTAAACACTTCTTTTAATGTAAGAGGTGAACCAATTGTCAATACACCAACAGATGCTTTTAATTGCTTTATGGGAACAGAATTAGATTATTTAGTTATAGGAAATTGTATTTTAAATAAAAACGAACAAGATCCAAATTTAAAAAAAGACTATACAAAAGAATTTGAATTAGATTAAATTTGCATAATGCAAGTTGTAAATGATAATGGATGTAGTTGGATAAATGATTTAAACCCTAGAAGAAACATCAATTCTCTTTTATCAAACGAAGAGTGTAATTGGTTAATAATAGGAGCTGGCTATACAGGTCTGTCTGCTGCAAGAAAATTAGGTCAACTACATCCAAATCAAAAAATTATATTAGTTGATGCTCAATTAGCAGGGGAGGGAGCAAGTGGAAGAAATTCAGGTTATTTAGTTGATACTACTTTAAATGATGGTTTCACATCAAATAAAGAACTAGAAAATTATAAAAAAAAAACAGATATTTATTCACTAGGGATAGATACAGTAAAAAAATTTATTAAAGAGCACCAAGTTGATTGTGATTGGAATGAGAGTGGTAAATATTTTGCCTCCTCAAAAATTGAAGATAAAAAAATTTTAGATAATTTTTCAAATACATTATCTAAGTTAGGATTTGAACATAGTATATTAGGAAATGAGGAATTGTCTGAACAATTGGGTACTAATTTTTATAATATCGGACTTTATACAAAGGGTGGTATTTTATTACATCCAGGAAAATTAGTTAGAGCAATGGTCGATGCTCTTCCTTCGAATGTTTTTTTGTATGAAAATTCATGCTTATTAAATTGGTCTAAAAATAAAGATTTAATTTTATGTAATTTCAAAAATGGAATAATTAAAACAAAAAAAATTATTTTTGCCATAAATGGTTTTATGAAATCGTTAGGAATAAAATCAAATTATAATTTTCCTATTACTTTAACTGCTAGTATGACAAGAAGATTATCTGATGAAGAATTTAAATCTATTGGAGAGCCAAAAGAATGGGGTGTGCTACCTGTAAGGCCAATGGGTGCAACGATTAGAATGACAAAAGACAGAAGAATTTTGATAAGAAATACAGCAGAAGTCCTTAGTCCATTTGGTATGTCAAATTCTATTCTTCAAAAAAGATCTTTAAATCAAAAAATTGGAATAAAAAAAAGATTTCCACAATTACCTAACGATATAATTAATACATCTTGGTCTGGAATTGTATCAAGAACAAGAAATAGTTCTCAAATATTTGAAAAAATTGATAGTAATATTTTTGCTGCTGGTTGTTACAATGGGTCAGGTATTGGTGTAGGAACTTTATTTGGTGAACAAATTGCACTTAAAGCAATTAATGAAAATACAAATGAAATAAAAACAATTGAAGCAAGGAACAAACCTACTTGGTTACCACCTCAACCTTTTTTAAATTTTGGAATTAAAACTAGATTAATTTATGAACGTTTGAAGGCTAAAACAGAGATTTAATTAATTTTTTTATCTATTTTATAAATTATTTATTTCAAATAATTATTTTTTTATATTCTTCAATTATTTTAGGCCATTGAAATTTATTCACAAATTCTTTTGCATTTTTCCCAAGGTCTAAATATTTTTTATTTTCCAATAATGAATTAATTGAAGAATAAATGTCATCGAGATTATTACCATCACAAATTAAACCAGTTTTTTCATGATTAATTGCATCTGCTGCACCACCATCTTTACCACCTATTGAGGGAATACCGTATTGTGCTGCTTCAACATAAGCAATTCCAAACCCTTCAACAGATTTTTTATGAATTATCGAAGGCATTACAAATAAATTTGATTTAGCAACAAGAGCATTTTTTAAATCATCACTTATATCTTTAAAAAACATTACTTGTTCTTCTAAATTTAATTCTTTTACTAATTTTTTAATATTTTCTTCTTCATCACCGTATCCAATACAAATATAGACAATATCTGGATAAATTTGTTTTAGATTTCTAAGAGCCATCACGACTTTTTCATGATTTTTTCTTTTATCAAACCTTGATACTGTTATTAATCTTGGAGTTTTAACTTTTAGTAAGCTTTCAACTTTTTCTAATGATTTTTTATTTAATTCTTGGGCTTGATCAACACCAGGATTAATTATAATAATTTTATTTTCATTAACACCGCATTCAATAGCAAGGTTTTTGGTATATTGTGAATTAGCAATAACTTTTTCTACATTATTAAGAACATTTAAAACTCTTTTATTTTGACTTGATCCTTTAGGATGATTGATCTCTTTACTGTGAATAAGACAATATTTTTTTTTAGAAGTTTTAATAAGTTCTAAACTTTTCCAGTGATCTCCAATTATTCCTTGAATTTTATTTTCTTTAATAAATTCATTAATTAATTGAGCTTTTCTATATTTTCTAAGAAGTTTTATTCCACCAACTCTTTCAATTGAAAACGAGGCTTGTTCATCAAAATCTTTATGATTATCAATATAATCTGCGAACACTTTTATCATAAAGTTTTTAGATAATTCTCTTGATAAGCCCCACATTAAGCTTTGCATCCCTCCAAGCTCTGGAGGAAAGGATCTAGTTACAATTAAATACATTAATTAGTTTTCCACTTTATACTACAGCCAGCACTAGGAATTTGATTTTTAGGACCTTCACCTGTTTTAGCAATTTGTTTCATAGCTTTTAACAAGTCACTTTCAACATCTTTAACAGGTATAAGATTTCTTAGCTCTCTTAATCTTCCTCGATATTGAAGTTCTAAATTTTTGTTATATCCAAAAAAATCTGGTGTACAGACAGCATCATATGCTTTTGCAATATTTTGTGTTTCGTCGTTTAAGTAAGGAAAATTAAAATTGTTATCTTTAGAAAATTTAATCATATTTTCAAAAGAATCCTCTGGATAATTCTCAGCATCATTTGCACAGATTGCTACAGAATTTATTCCAATTTTTTTTAATTCATTGCAATCTTCAACTATTTCTTTTGTAACTGCTTTTACATAAGGGCAATGATTACAAATAAACATTATCAAAGTTCCATTTTCTCCTTTGATATCATCTAATGAAACAATTTTATTTTCTGTTGATTTTAATTCAAATGGAATAGCTTTTTGACCAAAATCACATATTGGAGTTTGTATTGGCATACTGTAAGAATATATAAATTATGTTTTATGATTTAAAAGATAAAAAACCAAAAAACTCTGGCGAAAATTGGGTAGCTCCTAATGCAACTATAATTGGAGATGTTACATTAGAGAAAAATACAAGCATTTGGTTTAATGCCGTTTTAAGAGGAGATATAGAAAATATTCATATAGGTGAGGGATCTAACATCCAAGATGGCAGTGTATTGCACACAGATCCTGGCTGTCCGTTAAGAGTAGGTAAAAACGTTACTGTAGGTCATTTAGTGATGCTTCATGGATGTACCATTGGAGATAATAGCTTAATTGGAATTGGTGCAGTAATTTTAAATAAAGCAAATATAGGGGAAAACTGCATCATTGGAGCAAAAGCATTAATAACAGAAAACAAAGTTATACCTGATAATTCTTTAGTAGTGGGTTCACCTGGAAAAATTGTAAGAGAGGTGACTGAGGAAGAAAAAAAAGCAGTAGAAGAAAATACCAAACATTATCAAGATAACTGGAAGAAATATTCTAAATCTATTTTTTAAAAATTAAATTTATGAAGAGTAAATTTAAAATAGGGATTGATTACGGAGGTACTAAAATTGAAGGTATTCTTTTAGATCAGGATGGCAAACAGCTAGAAAGAAAACGATATTCATACGAAAGAAATTATTTATCAGGAATTGAAACTGTAAAAAAACTTGTAGATGAATTTGATAAAATTAGTGAACAAGCATGTTCAGTTGGTATTGGTATACCTGGATTTTCCTCAAAACAAACTGGAATAATTACTAACGCTAACTCTCTTTGGTTAAATGACAAACCTTTTAAAAAAGATTTAGAATTAGCTTTAAATAGGGAAGTAAGATTAATGAATGATGCAAATTGCTTTACATTGTCTGAAGCTGTAGATGGAGCTGGAAAAGATTATAAATCTATCTTTGGTATAATTATTGGTACAGGTTTTGGAGGTGGATTATCCTATAATAAATCAATTATTGAGGGATCAAATCAAATCGCAGGTGATTGGGGACATCAACCTTTGCCTTATCCAACTAAAGAGGAACAAGAAACAAAAATAAGTTGTCCTTCAAATAACTGCGGCAGACCTTTGTGTGCTGAACAATTTATGTCTGGTATTGGTTTTAAAGATAGGTTCAATCAAAAACATAACACTAATTTTACTTCAGAAGAAATTGTTAAACTTGATTTAGAAAACGATCAAAGAGCTAATTTAGAATTAGGTTTGTATGAAGATAGGATGGCAAGATTGATGGCAGTAATGATTGGAATTTTTGATCCAGATGCCATTATTCTTGGTGGAGGAATGTCGAATATTGATAGGTTTTATAAAAATATTCCATCTTTGATACCTAAGTATACTTTTTCAAATAAAGTAGAGACCAAAGTATTAAAAAATTTTCACGGTGATTCAAGTGGAGTGAGAGGTGCAGCTTGGCTTTGGAACAATATGTAGTATAACTAAAAGAGGAGGTAATTATGTCAGCAGCATATTTGATAGCACAATTAAAAGTAACAAATTCTGAAAATTATAAAGAGTACATCGAAAAGGTACCTGGAATTATTAAAAAATATGGTGGAGAGTATCTCGCAAGAGGAGGCGAGTATACAGTTGTTGAAGGTGAGGATAATTATCCAAGAATAATATTAATTAAATTTCCATCCTATGAAAAGGCTCTAGAATGGTATCATTCAGAAGATTACAAACCTATAAAAGACATTCGTTTACAAAACTCTAAGGGCCTAAATATAATAGTTAAAGGTCTATGAAAAAAATATTATCAATTTTAGTTTTTATACTATTTAGTTTATCTGTTTATGCATCTGATGAAAAACTAGGTAGATTCTTTGAAGATCAACCAGATGTAAATGATGATTATCAAATCCATTTTATCTATCTTCTAGCAAAAAAAACCAAAGATAAAGAAAGAGATATAAACGGTTGGATAGAAAAAGAAGTTAAAAAAATAGATGATTTATTTTTCAAAATGACTGGAGATAAGCAAAGATTAAAATTTGATTATCGAAAAGATGGTAAGCTTGATATTTCATTCGCGAGATTGGATCGTAAGGCAAGAAAAGGTGGATGGAATGTAAATTATCCTGATTATTATTTACAAAAACAAGGATTTAATAATCCTAAAAAATTATATTTTTCTTTTACGGACGCATCAAGTGGCGATGGAGGGCAAATGGGACCCCATCATGGATACTTGTTTATAAAAAGAGCATCACCTCAAATTACTAAAATTTCAATTCACGAATTGCTTCATGGCAATGGTTTTGCTATGCCTTGCACCAAAGGAGTTAGAGACGGAGCTCACTTGGGTTCGGGTATTCTAAGTCATGATTTATCAGCAAAATTTGGAAAAGCAGTTTACGATCATAAAGATCCAACATGTCCTGATTTAAAAGACTCTGTTTATTTAACACCAACATCCGAAACACCTTTTGATCCGTTACAAATTGCGTGTGCACTAGGTCAAAAGAAAAGAGGAGAGCCACCAGGGAATTATGAAATACCAGCCCGATATACCCATAAAAAATTGCTCAAAGGTAGAAAAAACGAATGGTGTACTTATAAATTAACTGAGTATGCAAAAGAGGATTGGTTTAAGAAGTGGAAAAAATAATTATTTTTTAGTTAAATAATAGATCATTGACCGAATAAACTATCAATCCAATTATTATTAAAAACAAAATCAAAAAAGATATCTGTCCACTCAACTTTGATTTAATTTTGGTTTTATTATCTTTAAATTTTTTAAAATAAATACTCCCAAATCTCATTACAGCCAATCCTAAAATTATAAGAAATGCAGTAAATATGTATCCAGTAACCATTTATGGAACTAACCAGGTATCTTTATTATTCTCTAAATTAAATTTTGCTCTTCTATGACCTTTAGCTGCTAAATAAAGCCATTCAATAGATTTAATTTTGCATTGTATAACAGTAAAGTTTTTATAACCTTCTTCACTTTGTTCTTTAGTGTAATCAAAATTGTCTAACTCTGGTTTTAATCCAGAAGTTGGTAGATCTGACTCTGTTCCAGGACCATTATCAACTAAATAACATTTTCTACTAATATGTTGGGTTCTAGACCAAGATTCTTTAGTTACATTATTATTGTGATTAATCGAACATTCAACTTTCAATCTAACCTGTATTTTTTCATCTTTGTCGTAAAACAACATTGCAGCGTTTTTATTTAATTTCAACTTTTCAATTTTATCTGACCTAATATCGCTATGATATTGTAATAAATTATTTGATTGATCAGATTTTCTTAGAACAACAATTCTTCCATCAAAGTCTGATTGATTACCACAAATAAACACTGGTATTCGAAAAGGAGAACCTCTGTCTTTCACAGCATTATTTAGCATAGACCAAATTTTTTTTTTGATCTCTGCAAAGTCCTCGTAATAAGGAACTGTATCCGTCACAAATATTATTTTTTCTTCTTTAATCTAGCAATTAAGCCTGAGCTATCCCAACGATTTCCACCCATCTTTTGAACCTCAGCATAATAGCCATCAATAATTTCAGTAATTGGAACCGGTGAACCATTTCTTTTCGCTTCTTCAATTACAATCGCTAAATCTTTTCTCATCCAATCTATTGCAAAACCATAATCAAATTTATCATCCGTCATAGTTCGATATCTATTTTCCATTTGCCATGATTGAGCTGCGCCTTTAGATATTGTTTCCATAACTTTATCCATATCTAATCCTGCATTTATTCCAAAGTTAATTGCCTCAGATAAACCTTGTACCGTTCCAGCAATACACATTTGATTCATCATTTTTGTAAGTTGTCCACTACCACATGGACCAATTAGTTTTACCTTTTTGCTATAACAATCAATTACAGGCTCAGCTTTTTTAAACACTTCTTCTTCACCGCCCACCATAACCGTTAGTATTCCGCCTTCAGCACCAGCTTGTCCTCCAGAAATAGGTGCGTCTAAAAAACTAAATCCTTTATCATTTGCTTCTTTATTTAATTGTCTAGAAACCTCAGCAGATACAGTTGAGTTATCAATAAAAATTGATCCAGCTTTTGCTGTTTTGAATAATCCGTTTTCACCTGTTGCTACTTCTCTTAGATCATTGTCATTACCAACACATGTAAAAATAAAATCTGCGCCTTCTGCTGCTTGAGCAGGAGTATCTGCCATTTTACCTTTATATTCGCTAATCCATTTTTCAGCTTTAGATTTTGTTCTATTAAAAACAGTTACATTGTGTCCGGCTTTTGATATATAACCAGCCATTGGGTAGCCCATAACCCCAAGACCTATGAAAGCAACATTACAAGTCATAATTTTTTTCTATGTTTAAAAGTTTAAGTTTAAAAGTAATTGTATTTGGTTTTATTTTTACATTTTTTTCTAGTTTTGGACAGAGTTTTTTTCTTGGACTTTTTAATTCTAGCATAAGAGATACCTTGTCTATTACTCATGGACAATTTGGCTCAATTTTTGCTTCGGCTACATTGCTTAGTAGTATTCTTTTTATATGGTTAGGAAAAAAAATTGATGATGTAAATGTATTTAAATTTTCTTTATTTGTAATTCCACTTTTAGCTTTTGCATGTTTTTTCTTTTCTAAAATATATTCAATACCATTTTTATTTGTAGCAATATTTTTAATGAGATTTTCAGGTCAAGGAATGATGTCTCACACAGCAAGCACTACAATTTCAAGATACTTTACCAAATCAAGAGGTAAAGCTCTAAGTGCAGGTTGGTTTGGATTGTCTTGTGGTGAATTTATTTTACCTGTTTTGACAGTGTATTTATTAACTTTATATACTTGGCAAAATATTTGGATTACAATTTCAATTATTGTAATTTTACTTTTACCAATAGCTTCCTATTTTTTAATTAAAAACTTAAGTTTAGATTCAAGAGAAACAGACAATAACCAAAAGCAAGTAGATAAAAATATTAAGCAATGGAAAAGACTAGAAGTTTTAAAAGATTATAGATTTTATATTATTAGTTCAAACATGCTTGCTATGCCTTGGATTGCAACAGGAGTTTTTGTTTATCAATCCTATGTGACTAGCTCAAAAGGTTGGGGTGAATTTACTATTGCTCAATCATTCATGTCTTATTCTATATTCACAGTTTCAACATTGTTATTAGCAGGTCCATTGATAGATAAATTTAGTAGTAGAAAACTATTAATTTATATGAATATTCCATTGTTGATCTCTACATTTGTAATTATTTTATTTGATTCATCTGTTACAGCATTTGTGTTTCTTGGATTGATTGGAATCTCTAATGGATTTGCCAATGTATTAGGTTCAGCTACTTGGGCTGAAATTTATGGAGTGAAACATATTGGATCAATTAAAGCTTTAACTACTGCGTTGATGGTATTTTCTACAGCATTTGGAACAGCTTTATTTGGAGTTTTGATTGATATTGGTTTTTCAATTGAAAAAATTGCCGTTGTTTCTGCGATTTATATCTTCTCTTCTTTAGCCCTATTGTTTTTAACAAGAAAGAAGCTAAATCCTACTTATATTTAGAAAACGCTTGATTTTTCTGAGCCTCAGGTATAAACAACCGGCCATGGCTAGAGTTACCGTTGAAGACTGTATAGATAAAGTAGAAAGTCCTTATGAATTAGTTTTAGTAGCTAAAGAAAGAGCTACTCAACTTAATGCTGGTTTAGAACCAACAATTGATAGAGACAACGATAAAAATACAGTGATATCTTTGAGAGAAATTGCTGAAGAAAAAATAAAAGTATCAGATTTAACTGAAAGCGCTGTTTACAAACTTAGAAAACATGTTGAGCAAGTGGATGATGGTGTGGAGGACGATGAAGATATTGGCGATGATTTTGAAAATCTTTACAAAGGTGAAATTTCAAAAAGTGGAACTCCAATTTTACCGTCTAAAAGAGCTAGAAAAACTCCAGAAAAAATTCAAGTATCTAAAGAAGATTTAGCTGAATTGTCTGAAACGGCTTCTCCTGAAGTAGATGCTTCAGTTGGTCAAGAAACTATGAACGAACAGGGTGAAGTTTCACTTGATGAAGTTTCAGAATCAGAAAACCAAGAAGCTGATGTTGCTTTAGAAGATCCAGAAGCTTCAAACTAATAAAAAAATAATATAAAGTCATAGTTTATGAATAGGTTGGTATCAGTTGCTCCTATGATGGACTGTACAGATCGTCATGAACGATATTTTTTAAGACTAATATCCAAAAATATACTTCTTTATACAGAGATGGTTGTTGATGAAGCAATAAATAGAGGTGACAAAAAAAAATTACTAGAATTTAATATTAATGAAAAGCCAGTAGCTCTTCAATTAGGTGGATCTTCACCCAAGTTACTTGCGGAGGCAACAAAAGTTGGAGAAGATTTTGGTTATGATGAGATCAATTTAAATTTAGGTTGTCCAAGTAGAAAAGTTGAGAAAAATAGATTTGGCGCTTGTTTAATGAAAGAGCCAAATTTAGTTGCAGATTGTTTAAATGAAATGCAATCAAAAACTAAATTACCTGTAACCATAAAAACTAGAATTGGATATGACAATGTAGAAGATTATGAAAACTTATACAATTTTATATCTACTCTTAAATCTACAGGTGTTAAAACTTTTATCATTCACGCAAGGAAGGCTATGCTTGGTAAGTTTACACCTAAACAAAATCTAAATATTCCACCTTTAAAATATGAGTTTGTTTATAAATTAAAAGAAGATTTTCCAAATGAGGAAATAATAATAAATGGAGGAATAACTTCTGTTGATCAAATTAAACCTCATTTAAAAAAAACAGATGGAGTAATGATTGGAAGAGCTGCTTATCATACACCTTATTTTTTAGCAGACATTGAGAGAGAAATTTTTAATAATGAGTTTATTCCTAGTAGGCAAGACGTTATTGAACAGTTAATTCCTTATGTAAAGGATGAACTAAAAAAAGGAACCAGGTTAAACCAAATCATGAGACATACATTAGGTTTATTTCACGGTCAATCAGGAGCTAGTCATTGGAAAAGATATTTAAGTGAAAATATGTGCGTGAGAGATGCTGATGTAAAAAAAATTGATCATATAATGGATAAAATTAAATACAACAATGTTGATATGAGAGAAGGCCAGTCTGCTTAGTTCAATCTTAGCAAATGAATATATCCATATAGTTTTATTAATGGCTTTGACTGCAATTCCAGTTGGATTTGTAGCTGGTCTTTTTGGTATTGGCGGCGGCATAATAACTGTCCCGTTTCTTTATTACATTTTTAGCAAACTTGGAATTGATCAAGCTTATATAATGCATTTAGCGGTAGGAACTTCTTTTGCAATAATAATTCCAACATCAATAGTTTCAGTTTTAACCCATCATAAATTTAATTCAGTGGATTTTAATGTAGTTAAAAGTTACGGTATTTTTGTAGTTGTAGGAGTTGTTTTGGGAACGATATTTGCTGCAACTTTCAAAACTAAATCTTTAGTACTTTTTTTTGCAATCGTAATCTTCCTTTTAGGAATTTATTTACTTACGATTAAAGAAAAAGAACAAAATGTAATATCTGATATGAAATTATATTTAAAAATAATACTTGGTTCAATTGTTGGATTTATCTCAGCTATAACAGGCATAGGTGGTGCTGTTATGAATGTACCAATCCTTAAATTTTTTGGTTATTCAATTAATAAAGCAATTGGTAGTGCTGCAGCAATTGGTTTTTTAATTGCACTATTTGGTGCTACAGGTTTTTTTATTTCAGGAAGTTATTTAAAAACAAATTTACCATTTAGTATTGGATTTTTAAATGTACCAGCTTTTTTAATCTTTATTCCTGTTACAACTTTTATGGCACGATTGGGAGCAAGAACAGCTCACAAAATAGATAAAAATAAAATTAGTAAATTACTTGGTACTTTCTTATTAATCGTAGCAATTAAGTTTTTCTACGAATATATAAAATTATAAGCATGTCGTTTAAATTAGACAGGAAATTTTTAAAGTCTTCATATCATATAACTGATCTTAAATTATGTACTGTTAGGCTAAATGATAATTCTAAATTTCCATGGGTAATTTTAATTCCTAAAAGAAATAAGATTACCGATATGAGCGATTTCAAATCTAAAGATCAAATTCTTTTGATGAAAGAAATTGTTTATATAAGTAAAATAATGAAAAAATTATTTAAAACATCAAAACTTAATGTAGAAAAAATTGGAAATATTGTTCCTCAATTACATATCCATATTATTGCAAGATATAAAAAAGATGCATCCTGGCCATTCTCAGTATGGGTAGTTAAAGGAAAGTCTTATAATAAAAAATTAGCTAATAGTTTTATTGAAAAAATAAAATTGTATATAAAAAAAAAGAGGTGATTTCAGTCTCCCTCCATCACCTCACGATTCAAACTAGTTGATTCTCTTAAATTTCATTAACACTTAATAGTTGTAAATGTATTTTATTAACTAATTTAAATCTAAACAATCTTAAGTTGTATTTGGTCTAAAAAAAAAACTCAATTTAGCCACACATATTATTTAGTGTTATTATTCTAATTGATACTTTTAAAAATGGTTTCAATAAAAGACATTAATAAAAATATTAAAAAAATTTTATTTGATCCAATTGATAAATCAAAAAATAAATTCTCCTCACTTTTAAATAACCTTAAAAAAAATAAAGTTAAAAAAGACCTAGCATTACAAAAACAATTGGAAAAAGAAAAAAAAAGGGAATTAATTTTAGAAAAAAAATTAGCAAAAAAAGTTAAACAAGATGAGTTAAAAGAAGAGAAAAAGAAACTTCTTTTTCAAAAAAAATTAATCATTGAAAATGAAAAGCAAGAAAAAAAGAATGAAGAGAAAAGACAAAAAATAGAAGCTCAAAGAATTAAAATAGAACAGAAAAAAATTAAAGACGAAGAAACAAAAAAAATCAGAGAGGAAGCAAGAAAGCTTAAACAGGAAGATTTAAGACTAAAAATGCTAGAAAGACAGAGAATAAGAGAAGAAAATTTTAAAATTAAAGAAGAGGAACTAAAAAACAAAGAACTTGAAGCGCAAAAGAGAAGGGATGAAAAGGAAAAAGAAAGACAAGAAAGATTAAGATTAAAAGAAATTGATAGAAAAAATAGACTTGATGAGGAACAAAGATTAAGAGAGGCAGCACGTAAGTTGAAATATGAGCAGGAAAAACTTAAAGAAATGGAAGAAAGATTAAGAGATCTTGAAACTGAAAGACAGCAAGAAATTCAAAGACAAATTTTAAAAGAAGAGGCCGAACAAAGAGCCAAGGAAGAAGAGTTAAGAATCAAAGAAAAAGAACTTAAAGAAGCAGAACGTGAGAGGGTAAATAAAGAAAATGAAAGGCGTCAAAGAGAAAGAGAATTGAAAATAGAAGAGGAAAGACAAAAAAGAATTGAAGAAGAAAACGAAAGAGTCCGATTAGCTGAAATAGCCCAAAAAGAGAGAATTGAAGAGGAAAATAGACGAATGAAAGAATGGGAGAAAAAATTTGATGAGGAACAGAGGCTAAAAGAAGAGGAGCTAGTTAAAAAATTTTATAGTGATGAAATTCCTGAAAAAGAAAATAATCAGCATGAAGATAATTTAGAAAATAAACCTGATAACGATAATTTAAAAAATTAGATTTTTTGATCGTATTCACCTATTTTCCCAGTTTTTTGAAGTAAATCGTCAATAAAATCAAAGATTTTCTTTTTTCTATCATCTGAGGTTGGGCTTTCGGTTACAATAACCAATGAAGGTTTGTTAGATGATGCTCTTATTAATCCCCATGATCCATCTTCAAATGAAAATCTTACACCATTAACTGTAAGAACTTCTTTTATTACTTGATCATCAATTTTAGTTTTATTATTTTTTATTTCTTCAACTTTTTTAACTAATTCTTCAACTACTAGATATTTTTCTTCATCTTTACAAAAAGGAGCCATTGTAGGTGTTTGATAAGTATTTGGTAACTCATTAATGATTTCACTCATTTTTTTATTCTGATCATCTAATAAATGACAGATATGAATTGCTGAATTAATTCCATCATCATAACCATACCCTAAAGGCTGATTAAAAAAGAAATGACCACTTTTTTCAAACCCCGCAAGTGCTTTTTCAGTATTAACTTTTCTTTTGATGTGAGAGTGACCTGTTTTCCAATATATAGTTTCACAATTGTTTCTTAATAGAACATGATCTTTTGAATATAATCCAGTTGATTTAACATCTACTACAAACTTAGAATTTTTATGTTTAGTAGATAAGTTTCTTGCTATTAATAAACCAATTTTATCAGAGAATATTTCTTTACCTTCATTATCAATAACACCAACTCTATCTCCATCACCATCAAAGCCAAAACCTATGTCTGCATTATTATCTTTAACAGCTTTTGCGATTGCATGAAGCATTTCTAAATCTTCTGGATTTGGATTATATTTAGGAAAAGTCCAATCTAATTCACAATCAAGTTCAACAACATCACAACCAATTCCTCTTAAAATATCTGGAGCAAATACTCCAGCAGTTCCATTTCCACATGCAACTACTGCTTTTAATTTTTTATTAATCTTATTACCATTAATTAAATCATCTTTATAAATTTGTTGAAAATTCTCTATTTGTTTTTCATTACCCTCACCATTAGAGAATTTTTCATTTAAGGTAATATCTTTTAACTCTCTCATTTCATCACCAGCATGAGTTAAGCCTTTTTTGATACCCATTTTTACACCAGTCCAACCATTTTCATTATGGCTTGCTGTAACCATAGCAACTGCATCTGCATCTAAATTAAATTGTGCAAAATAAACCATAGGAGATAATGATAAACCAATATCTTCTATTAGACATCCTGTTGACTTTAATCCTTTTTTAAGAGAAGTTTTTATTTCTTCACTGTAAGACCTGTAATCATGTCCAACAATAATTCTTGGATTATTTTTTTTGGTATGATCCTTTATTTGTGTCCCAAGTCCTTTACCCAGATTCTCTATCCCGGCTGAGTTTATGTCTTTCCCATACAACCAACGGGCGTCATATTCTCTAAAACCATAAGGATCTATTTTTAAATTTTCACTCATTTATCCACTACTTACTCTTTTTATGTTAATTTCTTTAAAAAAATTTTATTTTTTTATTGATAATCATATTGTCGCGTTCTATAAATGTTCCATTGATTAAACGTTTATTTAGTATACTCAATCAAAGCGCCTACAACATATAGTTGTTATCGCAAAATTAAAACAATATAATAATAAATATGAACAAGATTCTATCTCAAGCCCTTAAGAAAGCTGTCTCCGAATATAGCCCAGAAGTTAAAGAAGTTTCAAAAGCGAATAAGCCTGATTTATTTTCTTTAAATAATGAAACAGAATTATTTCAAAACGACAAAGGCATAATAATTAAAATTGATCGTTCTAAAGATTCTAATCTTACTGATTTTGGTAAAGCAACTTTAAAAGATAGATACCTTGGCCCAAATGAATCTTACCAAGATTTATTTGCCAGAGTAGCAAGTACGTATGCTGATGACAATTTGCATGCACAAAGAATTTATAACTACATAAGCAATCTTTGGTTCATGCCAGCAACACCAGTGTTGTCTAATGGAGGAACCAAAAGAGGATTGCCAATTTCATGTTTTTTAAATGAGGCTTCTGATAGCTTGGGTGGAATTTTAGATCTTTGGAGTGAGAATGTTTGGCTTGCTGCAAAGGGTGGTGGTATAGGAAGTTATTGGGGTAACCTAAGATCTATTGGAGAGAAAATTGGAAAAGTTGGAAAGACTTCAGGAATAATTCCTTTTATTAAAGTTATGGACTCATTAACGATGGCAATTAGTCAAGGATCATTAAGAAGAGGTTCTGCAGCTTGTTATCTTCCAATTGATCATCCTGAGATCGAAGAATTTATAGAGATGAGAAGACCAACTGGAGGAGATCCAAATAGAAAAGCATTAAATTTACATCATGGTGTTTTGGTTTCTGATGCATTTATGAGAGCAGTTGAAACTGATGAGCAGTGGGCATTAAAAAGTCCTGCTGATGGAACTATACAACAAACAATTTCAGCAAGAAATTTATGGATTAGATTATTAACAGCAAGAATTGAAACCGGTGAGCCTTATATAATTTATATAGATACTGTTAATAGACAAATTCCACAACATCATAAGTTGGCAAACCTTACTGTTAAAACTTCTAATTTGTGTAGTGAAATAACTTTGCCAACAGGAATTGATAAAGATGGAAGAGATAGAACAGCTGTGTGTTGTTTATCATCTTTGAATTTAGAAAAATATGAAGAATGGAAAGATGATCCGGATATGATTAGTGATGTAATGAGATTTTTAGATAATGTGTTATCTGATTTCATTAACAAAGCTCCTGATCAATTTAAAGATGCCAAATATTCAGCTGAAAGAGAAAGAAGTGTTGGTTTGGGTGTAATGGGTTTTCACTCGTTCTTACAAAAAAATAGAATTCCACTTGAGTCTGTAATGGCAAAATCATGGAACAAAAAAATATTTAAAAATATTGATGAAAAAGTAAATCAGGCATCTAAAGATTTAGCTGAAGAAAGAGGAGCGTGTCCTGATGCTGCAGAGTATGGTTACAAAGAAAGATTTTCTAACAAAACTGCTATTGCTCCAACAGCTTCTATTTCAATCATTTGTGGTGGAGCATCTCCAGGAGTAGAACCTATCGCAGCAAATAGTTATACTCACAAGACTTTGTCAGGTTCATTTAATGTTAGAAATAGATATTTAGAGGAAATATTAGAAAGTCATGGTAAAAACGATGACGAAACATGGTCTACAATTACCACTAATCAAGGATCAGTTAGTCATTTAGATTTCTTAACTGATTTAGAAAAAGATGTATTTAAAACAGCATTTGAGCTTAATCAAAATTGGATAATTGAACTTAGCGGTGACAGAACTCCTTATATTTCGCAAGCTCAATCAGTAAATTTGTTTTTACCAGCAGATGTTCATAAAAAAGAATTACATAAAATTCATTTTGATGCGTGGAAGAAAGGCTTAAAAAGTCTTTATTATTGTAGATCAAAATCAATCCAAAGAGCTGAAAATATTAATGATGCAAAATCAACAGATATTATGGCTAATGTTTATAAAAATAAATCAACCAAAACTGAAGAACCAGAATACGAGGAGTGCTTATCATGTCAGTAGCTGAAAAAATAAATTCAGAAATTATTCAAACTGAAAATAAAATAATCCAACCAGAAAAAATGGGATTGCTAGTTGAGAATCCTGTTTATAAACCATTTAGATATCCATGGTGTTATGATGCTTGGTTAACTCAACAAAGAATTCATTGGTTACCTGAAGAAGTTCCTTTAGGTGATGATGTAAGAGATTGGCAAAAAAATTTGTCTCAACCAGAAAAAAATTTATTAACGCAAATCTTTAGATTTTTTACCCAGGCTGATGTAGAGGTCAACAATTGTTACTTAAGACATTACACAACTGTTTTTAAACCAACAGAAGTTCTAATGATGATGACAGCTTTTGCTGCTATGGAAACAGTTCATGTTGCTGCTTACTCTCATTTGTTAGACACTATTGGAATGCCAGAGTCAGAATATTCAGCATTTATGAAATATAAAGAAATGAAAGATAAATATGATTACATGCAAGACTTTAATGTTAATTCAAAAGAAGATATTGCAAAAACCGTAGCTGTATTTAGCGCCTTTACTGAAGGTTTACAATTATTTGCAAGTTTTGCAATTTTATTGAATTTCCCAAGACATAATAAAATGAAAGGTATGGGTCAGATAGTTACTTGGTCAGTAAGAGATGAAACACTTCATTGCAATTCAATGATCAGGATTTTTAAAGAATTCATTAAAGAAAATCCAGAAATTTGGACTCCAAAACTTAAAAAAGAACTTTATGAAGCTTGTAGAACTATCATTGAACATGAAGATGCTTTTATTGATTTAGCTTTTGAAATGGGTCCAATGGAAGGTTTGACTGCAAAGGAAGTTAAAGAATATATTAGATTTATTGGTAACCGAAGACTTGTTCAACTAGGATTAGAGCCAATCTATGATATTGATAAAAATCCTTTAACTTGGTTAGATACAATGCTTAATGCAGTTGAACATATGAATTTCTTTGAAGGAAGAGCGACTGAATATTCTAAAGCATCAACCCAGGGCACTTGGGCAGAAGCATTTAGTTAAACTTAATGTTTAATAAATATTGTTTAATATTTTACTTTATACTTTTAACTGGATGTAACACAGTTACTGGTACTATTGAGGGAACAGCTCTTGGTGTAGTTAAAGATGCTAAAACTACCTATCACTACTCTACATGTGTATTTACTAAAGCAACGTGTGGCGACTTAGATTTAGATTAAATATAATTAATAGAATAATCTAGAAATATGAGTGATTTTTACATTAAAAGAAGATCAGTTTTAGCAAGGAAAATGTCTTCAGAAAAAATTCCTGATGAGGATTTAAAAAAGATCTTGGCTGCAGGAATTAGAGTACCAGATCATGGAGCATTAAATCCATGGAAAATTAAAGTTATAAAAGGAGAAAAACTTAAAATAATTGACGAAAATATTATTTTAACTGAGTTTAAAAAAGAAAATCCAAATGCTAGTGAAATTCAGCTAGAAACAGAGTCTAAAAGATTTCAAAGAGCTTCAGTAATTCTAGCAGTATTATCAACACCATTAGAACATCCAAAAATACCTACATGGGAAATGATACTGTCCTCAGGTGCTGTTTGTATGAATCTATTATCTTGTGCTCAATCTCTAGGATACGCCGCACAATGGTTAACTGAATGGTATGCCTATAATAAAAAAATGCTTGAGTATTTGGGGGGCCGATCAGAGATTGATAAAATTTCAGGCTTTATATATTTAGGTCATAAAGTTGAAGAGCCAACTGAAAGACGAAGGCCAGACCCAAAAAATGTAATTAATTATTTGTGAGGAAATTATGTTTATTGCTATGAACAGATTTAAGATAGTATTAGGTAAAGAAATGGAATTTGAGAAGGTCTGGAAAGAACGAGATACTCATTTAGACGGCACAAAAGGATTTAAAGAATTCCATCTAGTTAAAGGTGAAAAAAATAATGAATTTTCATTGTATGCTTCTCACACAATATGGAATTCTAGAGATGACTTCATTAATTGGACAAAATCAGAAGCATTTAGACTAGCCCATAAAAATGCTGGCAAACATAAAGATCTTTACTTAGGCCCCCCTCAATTTGAGGGATTTGAAACAGTTCTGTAAAATGTTAGCTAAAATAAGCATTTTTTTGTCATCAATAGTTTTAGGAATAATGTTATTTTTTTCTTTTGTTGTTGCTCCAATAACTTTTAAATCTTTAAATGAGGAAAACGCAAGAGTATTTATAAGAAAAATATTTCCTTATTATTACAATGTGAATCTAGTTGCATGCTTGTTAGCAACTTTATTTTTTATTTTTATTGGAACTTATTCTTTAAATTTTTATTTAATTCTATCAACAACAATTCTTTTTGGTATTTCAAGTTTTGTATTAATGCCATTAATTAATAAATTTAGAGATAATAAAGAAGATAAAAAGTTTAAATATCTTCATATGATATCAGTTATAATAAATTTTATTCAAATTATATTTTTAGTATTAATAATATTTTAAAATCTATCTTTGATTAAGCTGCATTACTTTTCGGTGCTTGTTACCTTTGTAGCTTGCTAAAGGTCTAATAAGTTTGTTGGCAGCATGTTGTTCCATTATGTGAGCAGACCAACCGGTAATTCTAGAAATTACGAATATTGGGGTAAAAAAATCAGTTTCAAATCCCATTAGATGATAAGTAGGTCCCGTTGGGTAATCTACGTTTGGATAAATATTTTTTTTCTTAATCATTACTTTTTCTACAATGTCATAGATTTTTTCAAATTTTTTATCTTTCTTAAGTTTAGCAACTTTACCAAAGTACTTTCTCATAGTAGGAACTCTTGAGTCACCTGATTTATAAACTCTATGTCCAAATCCCATCACTACTTCTTTGTTTTTAAGGGCATTATTTATCCATTTCAGTGCATTTTCTGGTTTTTTAATTTTATTCATCATATGCATCACTTCTTCATTGGCTCCACCGTGAAGAGGGCCTTTTAAACTAGCAATTGCACCAGTTATTGCTCCATGAATATCAGATAAACTACTAGTAATTGTTCTGGCAGTAAACGTAGAAACGTTAAAACTATGTTCGGCATATAATATTAAAGAAACATCAAATGCTTTAACAATTTCTTTTTGGGGAACTTTTCCAAAACACATATAGAAAAAGTTTTCAGCAAAAGTCAAATTTTTCTTTGGTTTAATAATTTTTTTTCCTTTTCTAATTCTATAAAAGGCTGCTAATGCAGTTGGCGTTTTTGCAAAAATTCTTAATGCTTTTCTCATATTTGCTTCAGGAGAAGAATCTGTAGTTTCTTTATCCTCTAATCCCATCACGCTAACAGCAGTTCTCGCAACGTCCATTGGATGAGATTTTTTTGGCATATGTTTTATTATTTCATATAAATTTTTTGTAAGTTCTCTGTTGTTTCTCTCTTCTTTTTCAAAATGTTTAAGCTCTATTGAGTTTGGAAGATCTTTATTCAATATTAAATATGCAACTTCTTCAAATCTACAGTACTCACATAAATCTTGAGCAGCATAACCCCTATAAGTTAGAGAGTTTATCTCTGGCATAACTTTTGAAACTTCAGTTTCATCTACAACAATTCCAAGCAAACCTTTTTTAATATCATCACTCATCATTCATGTCCTTCTGTACTAAAATTATAAATTTTTTCGTCTAAAGAATTATATTTTTCGTATTCTACTAATTCATATAATCTTTTTCTTGTTTGCATCTTATCTATTATATTATTTTGATGTCCACTTGCATAAATGTCTCTTAATCCATCTTCAACATTTTTCATTGCTAGTCTTTGTGTGGTTACTGGATATATAACAATATTATATCCAAGGTTTTCTAACTCTTTATAGTTAAATAGCTTGGATTTACCAAATTCAGTCATATTAGCTAATAAATAACTTGAAAGTTCTTTTCTTACTTTTTCAAAATCTTTTTCATCTTGCAAAGCCTCTGGAAATATAATTTCTGCTCCGGCATCTATGTAGGCTTTACATCTATCAATCATTTTATTAATTCCCTCAACACTTTTCGCATCTGAGCGCGCTATAATTTTAAAGTTTTGATCTTTTTTTGCTCTTACACATTCTTTTATTTTCGAAACCATGGCATCTGTTGAAATAAGTTCCTTGTTATCTAGATGTCCGCATCTTTTCCTTTCAATTTGATCTTCTAAATGAACTCCAGTTAATCCAAACTCTTCAAAAGTTTCTATAGTTTCTTTACAAGATTTAAAACCTGTATCTATATCAACGATAGTTGGTAGATTGGTTACTCTAGAAATTAGATAGGATCTGGTACTCACATCTTGAAGTGTAGTTAAACCAATATCTGGAAAACCAAGATCATTTGCCATAACACCACCTGATACATAAACTGCATCATAACCGATTTCTTCAATTAATTTTGCTGTTAGAGGATTATAGGCTCCAGGAACTCTTAGAATTTTATTTGATTTAAGTTTTTGATCAAAATCAATTCTTTTTTGACTTGGCTCTTTTTCAACAAAATGCATTAAAAAATTCCTTTTTTTAAATTTCTTTTTAGTTTACTTTTTTTAATTTCAATATTTAATTTATCTAATTGACCAGCTTTTAAGTTTTTTAAATTCTGAACATTTTTTAAAAAACGATTACTCTCTTTTTTATCTAGAATATCATCTGTTAGAGTTAAAAATTTATTAATATAATTTTCTCTTTTAAATGGTCTTGCTCCATAGGGATGAGCATCGGCTCTATCAAGTTCTTCAGTTATTTTTTTTCCATTGTTCAATGTAACGATAACTTTTGCTCCAAAAGATTTCTTTTTTGGATCTGGATCATGATATTTTTTTGTCCATTTTTTATCTTCATAGGTTGTTATTGAGTTCCATATCTTAATAGTACTTTTTCTATTAGCTCTTGATTTTGTATAAGATTTTACATGATGCCAATCCCCATCTTCTAAGGCAACTGCAAAAATATACATAATAGAATGGTCCAAAGTTTCTCTACTTGCATTCGGATCCATTTTTTGTGGATCATTTGCACCTGTTCCAATTACATAATGTGTATGATGACTTGTGTAAATATCTATTTTTTTGATTTGATTTAAATTTGGAATTTTTGTTTTTAATTTTTTTGCAAGGTCTATCAAAGCTTGCGATTGATATTCTGCAGAATATTCTTTTGTGTAAGTTTCTAATATAGCTTTTTTACTTTCTCCTTTTTTAGGTAGGGGAACTTTATATTTTGCTTTATTGCCATCAAGAATCCTTGCAATTACACTATCTTCACCTTCATAAATTGGGCTTGGTGCTCCTTCACCTCTCATAACTCTATCAACAGCCTCTATAGCTAGTTTTCCAGCATGTGCTGGAGCGTATGCTTTCCAGCTGGATATTTCTCCTTTTCTTGATTGTCTTGTAGAAATAGTTGTGTGTAGTGCTTGCTGAACTGCTTGGTAAATTGTTTCAGTATTTAATTTTAACATTGATCCCAATCCTGCGGCAACACTCGGGCCCAGGTGTGCAATGTGATCTACTTTATGTTTGTGTAAACAAATCCCTTTTACTAAATTTACTTGAACTTCGTATGCTGTAATAATACCTCTTAATAAATCGAAACCACTCTTTTTATTTTGTTGAGCTACACTTAAAAGTGGGGGAATGTTATCACCAGGATGACTGTAATCAGCAGCCAAAAAAGTATCATGAAAATCAAGCTCTCTTACAGCAGTTCCATTTGACCAGGCTGCCCACTCACAGTCAAATTTTAATTTTGAATTAACACCAAAAAGAGTTGCTCCATTTTTTTTAGAATGTTTCAAAGCCATTTCTCTTGATGAAATAACAGGTCTTCTATTTAAAGAAGCAATAGCAACTGAAGCATTGTCAATAATTCTATTGATTACCATTTCAATTGCCTCTTTATTTAGTTTGGCATTGTCACTTGCTATTTCTGCAATTTTCCAGGCAAGTTGTTTTTTCTTTGGTAGATGAATTTTAGAGGGAAAAACTTTAACTGTATGTTGTAACAAAATAACTCCTTATTAGTAATTTTGTTTTAATAGCTAAAATAAATTAATCAATATTAAAGATATTCGGATATGATTTTTTCAATTCCGACAAAATCTTTTACCAAGTGATTATGGTAGATTTCATCAGATTTTTTTTCAGTATATCCATACTTTAATAATATCATTGGGATATCGGCTGCTTTCGCTGAGTTTGCATCAGTTTCGCTATCTCCAATCATAATTGATTTTTTTAAGTCTCCATCCAATATCTCTATCACTGTCGTTAAGTGTCTAGGATCGGGCTTACAATATTCAAATGTGTTATACCCAGCTACATATTCAAAATAATCGTAAATTCCTATTTTCTTTAAAAGATCTACAGCAAGATGTTCTGTTTTATTAGTGCAAACAGCCATAGATATTTTTTCATCTTTGCACCAATTTAAAAACTCTTTTACTCCATTTATTAAAGTGCTTTTATTATAAATATTCTTTCCATAGAAAGACAAGAATTCATCAGTCATTTCGTTTTGAATTTTTTCATCAAACCATTTCCACTGACCATTAGCTTTTGCCATCATAGCTTTTGCACCTTTACCAACTGCATTTTTTAATTCACCTAATGTTTTTGTTGGATAACCAAATTTTTTCATTACATGGTTGTGTGCAGTTATTAAATCTGGCGCTGTATCTATTAAAGTTCCATCTAAATCAAACAATACTGTAAATTTTTGTTTCATATCAAAAGTATTTTAAAGAAATAATTTGTGAATTAATTAAGATATATACTTAATGTAAAGAAAATCTAGATGAAAGATACAAAGAAGCAAAATAATCAAAATAAACTTCGAAATAAGTTTTTAAAAGCTGGCGTTCAAATGAAAGGTTCTGAAACTATTTTTTTTTCAAATGATACCAAAATTGGAAAAGGAGTTACAATTGAACCATATGTTGTAATTGGTTCTAAAGTTAAAATAGGAAATAATGTGGTCATTAAATCTTTTTCACATCTAGAATCATGCAAGGTAGAAAATAAAGTTGAGATAGGTCCTTATGCAAGAATAAGACCTGGTACAATTCTTAAAGAAGGTTCAAAAGTAGGAAATTTTGTAGAGATTAAAAAATCAACTGTTGGAAACAAATCAAAAATAAATCATTTATCTTATGTTGGAGACAGTGATATTGGTAAAATGGCAAATATTGGTGCCGGAACAATTACTTGTAATTATGATGGTGTAAAAAAAAGTAAAACAATAATTAAAGATAAAGTATTTATAGGATCAAATTCATCTTTAGTTGCGCCTGTAAAAATTGATAAAGAAAGTATTGTTGGTGCAGGATCTGTAATAACAAAAAATGTTAAAAAAAAATCTTTAGCACTAACTAGATCTGTACAAGTGGAAATTAAAAATTATAGAAGAAAGACAAAATAAATTATGTGTGGAATAATAGGTATATCTAGTAACAAATCTGTATCTGCAAATATCATAAATTCTTTAAAAAAACTTGAATATAGAGGTTATGACTCTGCTGGGGTTGCAACTTTATTTGATGGTGAAATTAACGAAGTAAAATCTGAAGGAAGAGTTGATAATTTAGAACAAAACTTTGATCTAAAATCTTTAAAAGGAAATATAGGAATAGGTCATGTTAGATGGGCTACTCATGGAGTTCCAAATAGTATTAATGCTCACCCTCATTCATCAGACAATGTATCTGTTGTCCATAATGGAATAATAGAGAATTCAACAATTCTAAAAAAACATCTAATTAATAAGGGGCATACTTTCAAATCTCAGACTGATACCGAGGTTATTGTTCATTTAATTACTGAAAATTTAAAAATTATGGAACTTGAGGAAGCAATTACTAAAACTTTAAAACAATTACACGGAAGTTTTGCATTAGGTATAATTTTTAAAGATATTCCTGATTTAATTGTAGGAGCAAGAAGAGGTTCACCATTAGCAGTTGGTTATGGTCCTAATGAAAATTATTTAGGATCAGACTCTTATGCTTTAAAATCTATGACAAATAAAATTACTTATCTTGATGATGGAGAATTTTGTTTAGTTAAAAAAGATCAAGTTAATTTTTATAATGAAGAGGGTAAGAAAATTAACAAAAAGATTTTAGAATTATCATCAAATGAGTCAAACTATGACAAAGGTGACTTCAAACACTTTATGGCTAAAGAAATAGAAGAGCAGCCTGCAACAATAAAAACTGGAATTAAAGAATATTTAGATAGTGTGAATAATGAGATAAATATTTTTAATTTTCCTTGGAAAATCAACGAAATTAAATCAATTACATTAATTGGCTGTGGTACTGCTTACCATTCTTGTTTAATGGCTAAATATTGGTTTGAAGAATTAACTACTTTAGATGTTAATATCGATATAGCTTCAGAGTTTAGATATAGAAAAAATAGATTTAAAAAAGATAGTTTATATATTTTTGTTTCTCAGTCTGGTGAGACTGCAGATACTTATGCAGCTTTGGATCTTTGTAATAAAAATAATATGAAAACATGTGCTGTAGTTAATGTGATTGAAAGCTCTATAGCAAGAGATTCGAATTTTGTATTACCAATTCATTGTGGACCAGAAATTGGGGTTGCATCTACAAAAGCATTCTTAGGACAAATACTTGTTTTATATATTTTAGCTTTAAAAATTGGATCTTTATCTAGTCAAATTGATAAAAAAAATTATCAAGAAAAAATTAAAGATCTTAAAAACTTACCAAGCTTGATAGAAAAAACTTTATTAGTAGATAATGATATTCAAGCAATTTCCTCAACATTCAATGAAGCTAAAGGATCTATGTTTCTTGGAAGAGGTTTCTCTTTCCCAATAGCCTTAGAAGGAGCACTGAAATTAAAAGAATTATCTTACGTTCATGCAGAAGGTTATCCGGCAGGTGAAATGAAACATGGGCCACTTGCATTAATAGAAGAAGGGATGCCAGTTGTAGTTCTAGCACCAAGAGACAGTTACTATAAAAAAACCATTTCAAATATGCAGGAAGTTATAGCAAGAGGTGCTAAAGTTCTTTTAATTACCAATAAAAGTAAGGATGAGATTTTTTCAGAGAATATATGGGAAACTATTGAAGTAGAAAATACAAACGATGATTTATTACCCTTCCTATTAACTATTCCACTTCAAAAACTTGCTTATTATTCTGCATTAAAAAAAGGTTTTGATATAGATAAGCCTAGAAATTTAGCTAAATCAGTCACAGTTGAATAAAGTCTAAACTCTGCTAAAACACCCCTAGGTTGAATATGAAAAATTGGAAAAAAAATAGTTGGAGAAAATATCCGGTTAAACACATACCGGAGTATCCTGATAAAAAAGAGTTAAATAAAGTCTTAGATAAAATTGGAACTTTTCCACCTTTAGTATTTGCTGGAGAGACTAGACATTTAAAAGATCAGTTAGCTGATGTTGTCGATGGAAAAGCATTTTTACTTCAAGGTGGAGATTGTGCGGAAAGTTTTGCTGAATTTAACCCTGACAATTTGAGAGATACATTCAAATTAATTTTGCAAATGTCTTTAGTTTTAACTTACTCAGCCTCATTGCCAGTAGTGAAAGTTGGGAGAATTGCTGGTCAATTTTCAAAACCTAGAAGTTCTCCAGTTGAAAGCAAAGATGGTGTGGAGCTTCCAAGTTATTTAGGTGACAATATAAATGGAATGGAATTTACAGAGAAAGCAAGAATTCCAGACCCAAAAAGATTATTTAAAGCTTATTCTCAGTCAGCAGCAACTCTAAACCTTATAAGAGCGTTTTCAAAAGGAGGTTTCGCAGATTTAAATAAAGTTCATTTATGGAATTTAGGCTATATTAAAAAAAGCCCAGAGGCCAAAAAATTTAAAGATCTAGAGGATAAAATTGCTGATGCTATAGCATTTATGAGAGCGTGTGGAATTACATCAGATTTTAACAATAGATTGTATACTGTGAATTTTTGGACATCACACGAAGCGTTACTGTTACCTTTCGAGGAAGCAATGACCAGAACAGACTCTACCACAGGCGAGAACCATGATACCTCAGCTCATTTTGTTTGGATAGGTGATAGAACTAGACAGCTTGATGGAGGACATGTAGAGTTTTGCAGAGGAATTGAAAATCCTATAGGTATAAAATGTGGACCAACTTTAAAACCAGATGATTTAATTAATCTTTGTAATCGAATAAATCCAAAAAATGAAAAAGGTAAAATTACTTTAATTTCAAGATTTGGAGCAGACAATGTTTCAAAATTTTTACCAAAATTAATTAGAGCAATCAAAAAAGAAGGTTTGAATGTAATTTGGTCTTGTGACCCATGCCATGGAAATACAATTAAAGCTGCAACAGGTTTTAAAACAAGACCATTCAATAGTGTATTAAGTGAAGTAAAAAACGTTTTTGCATGTCACCAAAGTGAAGGTAGTTATGCTGGAGGTCTTCATATTGAGTTAACTGGTCAAGATGTAACTGAATGCATTGGTGGAGCACAAAAAATTTCTGAGAAAGATCTTTCTTCAAGGTACCATACTCATTGTGATCCAAGATTGAATGCTAATCAAGCTTTAGAACTAGCCTTTATGATATCTGATGAGATTAAAAAGAATAGCTCGTATTCTAAAAATGCAGATAGAGCGGCATCTTAAGACATTGTAAAATCTAAAAAATAAAATATTTTGTAAACTATGAACGTCTCAGAAAAAGCAAAGTTTATATCTGATTGGATTAAAAACTATGTGGACAATATGCCATCAAAGGCCCAGTCTCTTGTTATAGGAATATCTGGAGGTATTGATTCATCTGTTTCTAGTACTTTAAGCGCCATGACGGGTTTAAAAACAATAGTTTTGTCTATGCCAATTAAGCAAAAATCACATCAACATGATCTAAGTTTAAAACATCAAGAATGGTTAGTAAAAAATTTTAAAAATGTCGAAGCACATACAATTAATCTAGATGAGTTGTTTTTGGCATTTAGTTCAAGCTTATCTAAATTTGATAACGAGCATGGAATGGCAAATTCTAGAGCAAGATTAAGAATGACAACACTTTACCAAGTCGCTGCAGCTAACAAAGGAATAGTGGTTGGAACTGGAAACAGGGTAGAGGATTTTGGAGTTGGATTTTACACAAAATATGGTGATGGAGGAGTTGATATTTCTCCTATAGCGGATTGCAATAAAACTCAAGTTTGGGAACTTGGCAAAGAGCTTGGTATCTTAAACGAAATTATCGAAGCAGCACCTACCGATGGATTGTGGGACGATGGTAGAACTGACGAAGGTCAGCTTGGATTAAAATATGAAGAACTCGAAGAAGCTATGGATAATCCTAAATCCTCAAATAGAGCAAAATACGAAAGCATTAGAAAACAAAATTTGCATAAAATGGAGCCCATTCCTGTATGCAAAATTCCAAATTAATCAAATAGATTCACAAATCTATATTTTAAGTATATTTCTAAAATTATGAATAATGATATTTTTTTAACAAACAATCTTACAAACAAAAAAGAAAAATTTGTTCCAATAGATGAGCAAAATGTAAGGATGTATGTTTGTGGACCAACAGTTTATGACGATCCCCATATTGGAAATGCAAGACCAATAGTTGTATTTGATATTCTGTATAAAATTTTTAAAAAAAATTATTCTAAAGTTACTTATGTTAGAAATATTACTGATGTAGATGACAAAATTATTAAATCTTCAAGAGAAAATAATATTTCAATTTCAGAATTAACTAACAAGGTAACTAAAAGTTTTGGTGAAGATTGTAATTTTTTAAATTGTGAAACTCCAAATCACCAACCTAAAGCAACTGAAAATATTGATTTGATGATTGAAATGATTTCAGAATTAATCAAAAAAGGTTTTGCTTATGAGAATAATAACCATGTTTATTTTGAGGTTAAAAAGTTTAAAGAGTATGGTCAGCTATCAAATAAAAAATTAGAAGACTTAATTGCAGGATCAAGAATTGAAGTAAGTGTAAATAAAAAAAATTCAGAAGATTTTGTTTTGTGGAAGCCATCAGCAAGTGATGAACCTTCTTGGGATTCTCCATGGGGAAAAGGAAGACCTGGATGGCACTTAGAATGTTCAGCAATGTCAAAAAAATTTTTAGGAGATGAGTTTGATGTTCATGGAGGTGGTATTGATTTAATATTTCCACATCATGAAAATGAAATAGCACAATCAAGATGTGCTAATGGCACAAAGGTGTTTGCTAATTTTTGGTTGCATAACGCATTTATTACTATGTCCAATGAAAAGATGGCAAAATCTCAAGGTAATATCTTAAAAATCAAAGATTTTAGAAACAAGATCAGTGGTCAAGTTTTAAGACTAGCTTTAATGAGTGCACATTATAAACAGCCATTAGATTGGAATGATAAACTTTTAGAAGATTGTGAAAATACAATAAACAAATGGTACAATGTTTATGTAGAAGGCAATAACAATAAAGATATCTCTAATGAAATTCTCAAACCACTTTATGATGATTTAAACACGCCAGGTTACATTGCAAATTTGCACCAATTATATGAGAAGGCTCAAAAAGGGGATGATAATGATAAAAGTTTATTTGTTTCTGCTTGTCAGTTTGTAGGTTTGTTAAATCAAAATAAAGATGAGTGGGTAAGCTTCAAAACAAGCAGAGCCTCTATTTCAGAAATAGAAATCTCACAGAAAATTGATGATAGAAATAAAGCAAGAGAAAACAAAAATTACGAAGAAGCTGATAAAATTAGAAATGAGCTTTTAGATAAAGGTGTTTTAATAGAAGATAAAGATGGTAAAACGACGTGGAAATTTAAATGAGTAAAGAACAACTTTATATTTTTGACACAACACTACGTGATGGAGCACAAACGCAAGGTGTAGATTTTTCTATTGATGATAAAGAGAAAATTTCATCTGCATTAGACTTGTTAGGTGTTGATTATGTAGAGGGTGGTTGGCCAGGTGCCAATCCAACAGATACAGAATTTTTTAATAAAGATCACAATTTTAAATCAACAAAATTAACAGCATTTGGGATGACAAAAAAATCAGAACATAGTGCTGAAAATGATCCAATGTTATCATCATTAATTAATTCAAAAAGCTCATCTGTTTGCTTATTTGGTAAATCATGGGATTTCCAAGTGAAAGTTGCCTTAGGAATTAATAACGATGAAAATTTAACAAACATAAGCGAAAGTACCAAACATATAGTTAAATCAGGTAAAGAATTCATGTTTGATGCTGAGCATTTCTTTGATGGATATAAATCTAATCCAGAATACGCATTGTCTTGTTTGAAAGCTTCATATGATAATGGGGCAAGATGGATTGTTTTATGTGATACTAATGGTGGAACACTTCCACATGAAATTTCTAAAATTGTAAATGAAGTAAGTAAACATATTCCAGGTGAAAATTTAGGTATACACGCTCATAATGATACTGAAAATGCAGTAGCCAATAGTCTAGCTGCAGTTCAAGCAGGAGTAAGACAAGTTCAAGGAACTATAAATGGATTAGGAGAAAGATGTGGTAATGCCAATTTGATGTCTTTAATACCATCATTTTTCTTAAAGAAAGATTTTTCTGATAAATTTAAACTAAGTATAAAGAGAGAAAATTTAAAAAATCTAACTCAATGTTCAAGATTGTTAGATGAAATATTAAATAGAAAACCAAATAAACATTTGCCTTATGTTGGTGCCTCAGCTTTCTCACACAAAGGTGGTATGCATGTATCTGCTGTTCAAAAGGATCCTAAAACTTACGAGCACATTAATCCTGAAGAAGTTGGAAATTCTAGAAATATTGTAGTTTCAGATCAATCTGGACAATCAAATATAATGTCTAGATTAAATTCAATTGGGATTAATGTTCAGAAAAGTGATCCGAAGATTAAAAAACTTTTAGACGAAGTAAAAGATAGAGAGTTCATCGGTTATAGTTATGATGGTGCCGATGCATCTTTCGAATTACTTGCAAGAAGATTAATGGGAGAGATACCAAGATATATTTCAATTAATGAATACGATGTTTCCGTGAAGAAAGATAAAACAGGAGAGATTATATCTTACGCTAAAGCTCAATTGGAAGTAGATGGAGACAAAATTTTATGTGAGGGACAAGGAAATGGACCTGTTAATGCTTTAGATAATGCAATTAGAAAGAATGTAAATAAACTTGCTAAATATTCTGAGTATTTGAAAGATTTAAGACTTGTTGACTATAAAGTTAGAATTTTAAACACAGGTACTGAAGCAGTTACCAGGGTTAGTATTGAAAGTACAGACTCTAAAGGAGTAAACTGGTTCACAATCGGAGTATCACCTAATATAATTGATGCTTCATTCAAAGCTTTAGTAGATAGTTTAGATTATAAGCTATTTAAGGACAAGGCGCCTGGAAGTTTATAAAAATGAAAATTAAAAAATTTTCAGAAAAACCATCAGATATTGCTAGAAGAATAGGGGCTAAACCTATCGTTTGTTATCCAAATACTAGTATTGAAGATAAAAATTTGAGTGTTTTACACTCTGCAAGAGAGCATTTGGTTAAAAAAGATGAAGTAATTATTCCTCCAAGGGATGCAAAAACGTTTGAGGTAAAATTTGGTGAGTTTTTTAGAATTGAAAGTGTAGATGGTCCACAAGTAGGTGATTTAAATTTATTTAATTTAAATAATTTAGAGGAAAAATTTTATTCAGGAAAAACAAGGGCTTTATACGGAACTCATCTTTCAGTTGGAGATAAAATGTTTAGTAGTTTTCCATATCTAAGATCTTTAGCAACAATAACTTGGGATACTTTGGATTGGTATGATTATGATAAAGACGGTGGCTCTGTTCATGATGTAATTGGCACAAGATGTGATCCTTATACTTCAAAACTTTTAAGTGATAATGATTACCATTATTGTTGCCATTCAAATTTAACAAGAGCATTAGTCAAAGAAAAAAATGTTCAATTAGATCATGCTGAAAAAATAGTTCATGACGTTTTGAATGTATTTATGCTTACCGGTTTTACTAATGATACCAAACAATACTTCATGAAAGCTAGTCCTGTTAGACCAGGTGATTATCTTGAATTTTTTGCTGAAACAGATTTGTTAGGTGCTCTTTCTGCTTGTCCAGGAGGAGATTGTGGATCTGAACATTCCTCTGATGTTGCAAAATGTTATCCTTTAAAAGTTTCTATTTGGTCTGTAGATCCTAAGTATTTAAATGATATCAAACCATCTCTTATTTCTAACTATGACAGAAATCATGGTATTGATTAATGTCTGTTAGAAATATTTATTTCATCTTACATAAACCTCAGCTTTCAGAAAATATTGGAGCATGTGCAAGAGGAATGAAAAACTTTAATTTCCAAAAATTAATTGTTGTTGATCCTAAACCAATATTTCCAAATGATAAAATTTTAGCAACTTCTGTTGGTGCTAAAAATATTATTAACAATGCTAAAAATTATGAAAGTTTAGAAAATTCTTTAAAAAATATTGATACTGTCATTGCGACATCTGCAAGATTTAGAAATAAAAATATTAAACATATTCAATTAGAAGATTTAAAAAAAATTAATTATAAAAAAAAAGTAGCTTTCTTGTTTGGATCCGAGGCATCTGGTTTATCTAATAATGAAATTAGTTACGCCAATTATACCCTTCAAATTCCAACAAATCCTGATTTCAAGTCGCTAAATCTATCTCATAGCTTGATAATAATTGCTCAATATGTATCAAGTATCATTAATTCAAAGGTATCTTCCTTTAATAAATCAAATAAAGTTAGATCAGCATCTAAAAAAGAGATAGTTGCCATGGCAAACTTATGCATCCAAAATTTGGATGAAATTAATTTCTTTAAATCAAAAGAGAAGAAGCCAATAATGCTCGAAAACCTGAGAAATATCTTTTACAGAATGGAATTATCAACCAAAGAAACACGTATTTTATCAGGTGTATTTGCAAGTTTAGGTAAAAAACGTTGATTGACAAAAGTAAGAGTAAGTTTATAAAGCCCACTATTAAATGACAAAAAGATTAAACTCTAAACATAAAGTAGACAGAAGATTAAAGGTTAACCTATGGGGTAGACCAAAAAGTCCTTTTAATACTAGAGCTTATGGACCCGGACAACACGGTCAAACAAAAACATCTAAGCCTTCAGATTACGGAATTCAATTACAAGCTAAACAAAAATTAAAAGCTTACTACGGGAATATAAATGAGAAGCAATTTAGAAACATTTATAAAAAAGCAGTTATGCTTAAAGGAGATACTGGTGAAAACCTGATTGGCCTTTTGGAGAGAAGACTAGATGCGATTATTTATAGAGCAAAATTTGCTACTACTATTTTTTCAGCTAGACAATTAATTAACCATGGTCATGTAAGAGTAAATGGTAAGAAAGTTAATATTGGAAGTTATTTAGTTAAAGAAGAAGATACAATTGAAATTAGAGATAAATCTAAGCAATTAGCAATCATTGATATTGCTTTGGCAAATAAAGAAAGAGAAACACCAGAATACATACAAATGGACGAAAAAAATAAAAAATTAAAATTTGTAAGAGTTCCAAAATTTGAAGAAGTTCCTTATCCTGTAATTATGGAACCTAATCTAGTAATTGAATACTATTCTAGATAATTTCTTAATTTAATTTTTAAAATTAATACCTTTGTCTTCTAGAACTTTTTTTAGTTCTCCATTTTCGTACATTTCTTTTACGATATCACATCCACCAACAAATTCTTTTTTAATATACAATTGAGGAATTGTTGGCCAATCACTGTAAACTTTAATTCCTTCTCTAATTTTTTGATTTTCCAAAACATTTACACTATGAAAGTTTAACTCGAGAAGTTTTAACATATTTGTTACAGCCATTGAAAAACCACACTGTGGAGCATCGGGTGTTCCTTTCATAAATAAACACACATCGTTATTATCTATGTGTTCTTGAATTGTGTTTTTTGTTGCTTCATCCATTATTGCTCCTTTGTTTTAATTGCTAGGGCATGTAATTCATTTCCCATTCGCCCTTTTAGGGAATTATATACCATTTTATGTTGTTCAATTTTACTTTTTCCCGAAAATTGAGAAGATGTCACGGTCGCTGAATAATGATTTCCATCACCTGCTAAATCTTGAATTTCAACAACTGCATCAGGCATTGCTTCTTTAATTAAAATCTCTATTTCTTTTAAATCCATTGCCATTAGTTACTCATATAATCTGAAAGCCAATTTGTATTTGAAACAGTTAATTCGTCAATTGAAACTTTTGTCTTATCGTCAATATATAGCTCATTTACATTAATTGTACCAAGTTCGTCAAAATGAACTGAGTTTTTATTCAAGATATCTGTGACTTTTTTTATATCTTTTTTACCAACTTCAATAATATAACGTCCTTGATCTTCACCAAAGAAATACTCCATCTCATTAATCAAATATTTTGGTTTATTTAGATTTATTCCTTTTTTGCCTTTGATGCACATTTTGACTACCGCTGTAATAATTCCCCCTAAAGAAACATCATGAGCACTTTTGATGAGATTATTTTCAATAAGTTTCAGTAAAGTTTCTCCATTATTTTTTTCATTAAATAAATTTATTTCAGGAGGAGGGCCATTTTTTTCATCTAATATGTTTCTTGCAAATAAACTTTGATCTAAATGTCCTTCAGTTTTTCCAATAACTAAAACTACATTACTAATCTCTTTAAAATCCATAGTGATCATTTTATTATAGTCTTTAATTAAACCAACACCTCCAATAGCAGGAGTGGGCTTTATACCTTCATTTTTAGTTTGATTGTAAAAAGAGACATTTCCTGAAACTACTGGGAATTTTAAATACTCACTTGCTTCACCAATTCCTTGAACACATTCAACAAACTCACCCATATTATCTTCATTTTCAGGGCTTCCAAAATTTAAACAATTAGTAATTGCTATAGGTTTTGCTCCAACAGCTATTAAATTTCTAAAACTTTCACATACAACTTGTTTTCCACCAGTAAGAGGGTGGGCCCAGCAATAAACTGCAGAACTGTCTACTGATGCAGCCACAGCTTTATTTGTTCCATGAACCCTTACAACTCCAGCATCACCACCTGGTTTTTGAATGGTATCTCCCATAACTGTATGATCATACTGCTGCCAAATCCATTCTTTGCTACAAATATTTGGGTTTACTAAAACTTTTTTTAGAACATCTATAATTTTTAAATTTTTTAAATTTTCTTTTTTAATTTTATTCTTTTTTGGTAGCTTTGCTTTTTTCCATTTTCGATCATACATAGGTGAGTTTTCAACTAATGTATTTACAGGGATGTCTGCCACCTTTTCATCATCAAAATAAAGTTGGATTTTTTTTGTATTAGTAGTTTTGCCAATTACTGCAAAATCTAAATTCCATTTATCAAATATTTTTTTTGCTTGTTTTTCTTTTCCATTTTCTAGAACAATCAACATTCTTTCTTGGCTTTCTGAGAGCATAATTTCATAGGGTGTCATTTTAGATTCTCTACATGGAACTTCGTTCAGATTTATTTCAATTCCAAGATTTCCTTTTGATGCCATTTCAATACTTGATGATGTTAATCCAGCAGCTCCCATATCTTGTATGGCTATAATTGAGTCACCAGCCATTAATTCTAAACAAGCTTCCAGTAGAAGTTTTTCAGTAAATGGATCTCCAACTTGAACAGTAGGTTTCTTTTCCTCTATTTCGTCATCAAAACTTGCTGAAGCCATACTAGCTCCATGAATTCCGTCTCTACCTGTTTTTGAACCAACATAAATAACTGGTTTATTTAAACCAGCTGCTTTTGAGTAGAATATCTTATCTTTTTTGACCAAACCTAGGGTCATAGCATTAACCAAAATATTTCCATTATATGAACTATCAAAACTTGTTTGTCCTGCAACCGTTGGAACACCCATACAGTTTCCATATCCACCAATTCCATGAACAACACCTCTTAAAAGATTTTTTGTTTTTTTGTGTTGAGGAGAACCAAAATGAATGGAATTTAAGTTTGCAATAGGTCTTGCACCCATTGTGAATACATCTCTCATAATTCCTCCAACTCCAGTTGCTGCTCCTTGATATGGCTCAATAAAGGATGGGTGATTATGGCTTTCAATTTTAAATACAATGGCATCATTATCCTCAATATCAATAACACCAGCGTTTTCTCCAGGACCTTGAATAACTTTTTTTCCTTTTGTTGGAAGTTTTTTCAAATGAAGTCTTGATGATTTGTAAGAGCAATGCTCATTCCACATTGCAGAAAAAATACCAAGTTCAGTAATATTAGGAGTTCTTTCCAATAATTCACAAATTTTAGCATATTCATCTTTCTTTAAACCATGATCAATAGCTAACTGTTCGTTTACTATCATTTTAAATTGTTAATTAAATTATTAAAAAATATTGAACCGTCTTCTCCAGATAAACAATTATCAATCATTCTTTCAGGATGAGGCATCATACCTAAAACATTTTTTTCTATATTAAATATACCAGCAATATTTTTAATTGAACCGTTCGGATTGAACTGTTCTTCTATTCTTCCATTTTCATCACAATAATTAATTGCAACTTGCTCATTATCTTCAATTTCTTTTAATTGATCTTTGGTACAAAAATAATTCCCTTCATTGTGTGCAATATGAAATTCCAAAACATCATTTTTAATATTATTAAAATAATTATTCGATTTATTATTAATTTTTACGAATACATTTCTGCAAATAAATTCTAAATATTTGTTTCTTAATAAGACACCAGGTACCAGTCCAGTTTCAACTAATATTTGAAATCCATTGCAAATTCCCATAACCATACCACCAGAGTTCGCAAAATTAACTACAGACTTCATAATTTTAGACTTAGATGCCATACTCCCGCATCTTAAATAGTCACCATATGAAAATCCTCCTGGTAATACAATTAAATCACTTTTTGGAAGTTCAGCATCATTATGCCAAACCATTTTATTCTTAAATCCAAATTTTTTTAGAGCAACATCCATATCTCTATCGCAATTTGATCCAGGAAAAGTAATGACAGATGATTTCATTAATTACTTTAGATCAACAATTTTATAGTTTTCAATTACAAGATTGGCTAAAAGTTTTTTACACATTTCTTCAACTTTATCTTTAGCCTTTTTTGGATCATTTTCTTTTGTATCAATTTCAAAATATTTACCTTGCCTCACTTCATTAACATCTTCAAAGCCCATGCCATCTAAAGTTTGATGAATAACTTTACCTTGTGGATCTAAAACGTCTTTTTTTAAAGTGATTACTACTGAGATTTTCATTTTTTCTTTCTCTTAACAGATGATAATTTTGTTACATTCACAGCGCTTACATTGGATTGTTCATGCAAAATACCTAATCTTTTTGCAACTTCTGTGTAAGCTGGTATTAAATCACCTAAATCTTTTCTAAATCTGTCTTTATCAAGTTTTTTATCAGTAATACTATCCCAAAGTCTGCATGTATCTGGGCTGATTTCATCTGCTAATATTACTTCTTGTGTCCCATTAGATTTTAATCTTCCAAATTCTAGTTTGAAATCAATCAATTTAATTCCAACTCCCCTAAACATTCCGATCATAAAGTCGTTAATCCTTAATATCATTTTTTTGACTTTATCAATTTCGTTCTTACTAGCCCAATCAAAAGCTAATATATGCTCTTCTGCAATTAGAGGGTCACCTAATTTGTCATCTTTTAAGCAATATTCAATTAATGGTTCTTTTAAAACAGTTCCATCCTCTATACCTAGTCTTTTTGTTATAGATCCTGTTGCAACATTTCTAACAATAAACTCAATTGGAATTATCTCAACTAGTTTGATTATTTGTTCACGCATGTTCAATCTTTTAACTAAATGATTTTTAATTCCTATTTGAGATAAATTTGAGAGAATATGTTCAGATATTCTATTATTTAAAACACCTTTACCCTCAATTGTAGTTTTCTTTTGATTATTGAATGCTGTCGCATCGTCTTTAAAATATTGGATAACTAAATTTTTATCATTTGTTGCATAAATGATTTTTGCTTTACCTTCGTATAGTTTTTTTCCTTTTTTCATTATTTAAAAATTCTTCTAAAGATCAAATTCACATTTTTGAAGTGTTTTGCGTAACTAAATATTGATTTAAGCCTTTTTGTTGTAATTTTGCTCATAATGAACTTATCATTAGATATCACGTCAAATAAGTTTAGATTTTCAGCAAAACATTTTTTTGCATACGATTGAACCATTCTGTAAGATTTTTCTCTACTTAAACCGGATTTAGTTAATTCTAGCATAACTTCTTGGGAGAAAATTAGCCCTTTTGTTATATTCAAGTTTTCTAACATTTTTTTAGGATAAACAATCATGTTGTCTAAAATATTTGTTAATCTAACCAATGCAAAGTCTGTTGTAATATTTGCATCAGGACCAATGTTTCTTTCAACACTTGAGTGTGAAATATCTCTTTCATGCCATAGCCCTATGTTTTCTAAAGCTGGTATCACAGCACTTCTTACCATTCTAGCTAAACCAGTTAAGTTTTCACTTAAAATTGGATTTTTCTTGTGAGGCATTGCCGATGATCCTTTTTGATTTTTTGAAAAATACTCTTGTAATTCATAAACCTCTGTTCTTTGCAAATGTCTTATTTCAACTGCAACTCTCTCAATTGAGCCCGCAATAATACCTAAGACTGAAAAATAAAAAGCATGACGATCTCTTGGAATAACTTGAGTTGAAATTGGCTCAACTTTTAAACCTAATTTTTTTGCAACATGTTTTTCTACATATGGGCTTATATTTGCAAAAGTCCCAACAGCTCCTGATATTGCACAAGTCGATACTTCATTTATTGCATCTTTAAGTCTTTTTCTGTTTCTTTTAAATTCTTCATAAAATGAAGCTAATTTTAACCCAAAAGTAATTGGTTCAGCGTGAATTCCATGACTTCTTCCCATACATGGAGTCATTTTGTATTTCTTTGCTTGCCTCTTAAGTACTTTTAAAATTTGATCGATATCTTTTAGTATAATTTTTCCAGATTGAACTAATTGAATATTAAAACTGGTATCAAGTACATCTGATGAAGTCATTCCTTGATGTAAATATCTTGCTTTAATCCCAGCCTTTTCTGTAACTGAAGTAAGAAATGCTATAACATCATGTTTAACTTCAGATTCAATTTTATGTATTCTATTTACATTTATAACTGCTTTTTTTCTAACAATTGAAGCTACTCCTCTTGGTATTTGACCAAGTTTCTCCATAGCCTCAGCAGCTGCAACTTCTACATCTAGCCAAATTTTATATTTATTTTCTTCTGACCAGATATCAGTGAGTTCTTTTCGAGAGTATCTTTTAATCATTAATTATAAGTATGGAGGCTTTGAATAACCTTTAGCAGATTCTGTAAAGATTTCATAACCATTTTCAGTAATTCCTAACGTATGTTCAAATTGAGCAGATAAAGATTTATCTTTTGTAACCGCAGTCCAACCATCATTCAACATTTTAACATCATATTTACCTGAATTTATCATTGGTTCGATTGTAAAAGTCATACCAGGTTTTAACTCAGGTCCTGAGTTTTTATTTCCATAATGTAGAATATTTGGTGGTTCGTGAAATGTTGTACTTATACCGTGACCACAAAAATCTCTAACTACAGAATAACCTTTATCTTCTACATAAGATTGAATTTCATAACCAATATCACCTAATTTAATTCCTGGTTTTAATATTCTGATTGCTCTAATCATAGACTCGTACGTTACATCTATTAGATTGTTTAATTTAATTGGAGTTTTTCCAATACAAAACATTCTACTTGTATCTCCATAATGTTCATCTACGATCGCAGTAACATCAACATTAACTGCATCACCATCTCTTAAAATTCTATCTGAAGGAATTCCATGACATACAACATGATTTAATGAAGTACATAAAGATTTTGTAAAACCTCTGTAGTAAAGTGGAGCAGAGTGTCCTCCGTTATCTCTTATAAACTCATATCCCAATTTATCTATATAGTTTGTTGAGACACCTTCTTTTATATTTTCAGTTAACATATCAAGAGTTCTAGCTGCTAATTTTCCAGCAACTCTCATTTTTTCAAATTTTTCTTTATAATCACTCATCTAAAATTTTAAGTTTTTTATCTATAAAAATTTTTTTAGAACTTATATCACACCTATATGCTAAAAAATTTACTCCAGCTTTCTTAGCTTTTATATAGGCATTGTAATACTCTTCATCTATATCTTTAGCTATTTTAAAATATTTCATATTTTGAATTTGAACTAAAAATATTAAGTATGTTTTGTAACTTTTTTTTATGGCATCAATAAGGGTTAATAAATGCTTAATGCCTCTAGTTGTTGGTGCATCCGGAAATTCAGCGGTATCTTTATTTCTAAATAATGTAACATTTTTTACCTCAACAAAGGTTTTTAGACCTTTTTTTTCTAATAAAAAATCAAATCTAGTTTCCTCATTAAAAAAAACCTCTGGTTTTATAGAGCCATTATTTTTAAGTTCTTTTATAAGATTGTTATTTAGCCCGTGCTCAACTATTCTATTCGCCATATGAGTATTCACTCCAACTAAATTTTTTCTAGATTTAATAATTTCCAATCCATATTTTAGTTTTCTTTTTGGATCGTTATTAGGAAGCAAATAAACATCATTTCCTTCATCTAATAAACCTTTCATAGAACCAGTATTTGGACAATGAGCTGTGACAATTTCTTTACCAAGTTTTATGTCGATAAAAAATCTTTTGTAACGTTTGATTAGTTTGCCTTTTACTAGAGACTTGGTAAATTCCATTAGTAAGTTATATATTTCATATGGATAAAAAAGCAAAATTTAAAGCTTCGATTTTAATTATTGGTAATGAAATTTTATCAGGAAGAACACAAGATACCAATACGTCAACATTAGCAACTTGGTTAAATTCTATAGGGGTAAAGGTTGAGGAAGTTAGAGTAATTCCCGATGTAGAAAATACTATAGTTGAAACACTAAATTTACTTAGATCAAAATATGATTATGTTTTTACAACTGGAGGTATTGGACCAACTCATGATGATATAACAGCTCAATCAGTTTCAAAAGCATTTAGAATAAAATACGAAGTTCACAAAGAAGCTTTCAAAATTCTAGAAGAATATTATAAACCTGGAGAATTTAATGAAGGCAGGCAGAAAATGGCATGGATGCCTGAAAATGCAAATCTTATTTTAAATCCAACAAGTGGTGCTCCAGGATTTAATATTGAGAATGTTTACTCACTACCAGGAGTTCCTTCTATATTAAAATCCATGTTAGGTGGATTAACAAATAAAATTGTTGGTGGTGAGCCAATCAAAAGTTTAACTATAAGTTTAAGGACAGTTGAGAGTGAAATTGCAAGTTCATTAACAAAAGTACAAAATAATAATTTGGACGTAGAAATTGGTAGTTATCCTTTTTTTCATGCCGGTAAACTTGGTGTATCGATAGTTATTAGATCTGAAGATCAAAGTAAAATTGATTATTGTAATTCGCAAATTTTAAAATTCGTAAATGAAAAAAAAATTGAGGTAGTAGATCGCTAATGTTGTATTTTGCATACGGTAGCAATCTTCATCATTTTCAAATGAAACGAAGATGCAAAGACAGTGTTTTTTTAAAAAAAATAAATTTAAAAGATTTTAAATTAACATTTAGAAGCAAATACAGAGCGGCAGATATTGAGCCAAAAAAAAATTCAATCGTACCAGGTGGGTTATTTGAAATTTCAAAAAGTGATGAGAAAAAGTTAGATGTTTATGAGGATTTTCCAATTCTTTATAAAAAGTACTATTTTTTTTATTATGGAAAAAAAGTTATGACTTATACAATGGTAAAAAAAACAATTTTTAGATTTCCTACAGAAAGATACTTAAATATAGTTAAACGTGGATACAAAGATTGTAGTTTAGATTATAAGTATTTGAGGTCAGCATTAATACAAAAATAATTTTCTAAGTAGATGAAAAATTTTTTTAAAAAAAATAAAATTACCATACTGTATATTTTGACTTTTGTTTCATTGATTTCATTTATTAATACAATAAGAAAAGGCTTACTAAATGGTTGTGATTTTCAATGGCAACCATCTGTTTTATTTTGGCAAGGGATAAATCATTATGAAAAATTTATTAATAATGGAAAAGCTGATTTTTTATGTCAAGGTGGAGAATACAGTCACTTATTTCATGTAATTTTATATCCATATACATTGTTTGAGTGGGAAATTGCTAGAATTCTATGGTTGATGACTAATGTTTTGTTTTGTTTTTTGATTGTTTACTTGATTTGTAAAAAATATAAATTTTCTAGATATAAATCAATACTGCTTCTACTAATATTTATTACATGCTCACCTACACGTATGGCTATTAATTATGGTCAACAAAGTTTGTTTGTTTTATTTTTTTTAATCTTACCATTTATTTACAAATCAAATTTTTTTTCATTTTTATCAGGATTTTCGAGCATTAAATATAGCACAGGTTATATTATATATTTTGATTATTTGGTTAAAAAAGAATTTAAAAAATTTTTATTAGCTACAATCCCTTATATGATGGGTTGGATAATTTATTTCTTTTACACAAGTAGCAATCCCATAATAAATTTTTTTGAACCTTTAGATTGGGCATTAAATTACGTAGACTATAAAAGAGATGCAGATGTTTATTCGCTTATGAAAATTTATTTTTTTGATTCATCTCAATTTTATATCAAATATTTTTCAATTATTTTAATATTTGGGTTAAATATTTTTTTTCTAATAAAAATAAATAAACTTTCAGACAATTTTTTAAAAATGTCTCTTATTTTAATTTGTCCATTAATTTTTTTTCCTCATTCTAATTATGATTATGTGCTATTATTTCCATTAGCTTGCTATTCTCTTTTAAATTTTGATAACCTTCTGAATAAAATAAATTTTTATTTTGTAATTTATTTTTTCTTTTTTAATAAGCTAATAAAGCATTTACTAGATATTGATAAAATTTATCAGCCTTTATTGCTTACATCCATAATTTTACTAACTCTGATTAATATTAAATATAACGCTAAAAATATTTAAAATGTTTTTACACACAAAATTAGAAGAGCGAAAAGATCCTATAAAAGTAGGTTTTATTGGATGTGGAAAATTTGTAAGCATGTTTTTATCTCAATATTCAAACTTAAATAAAATTGAGATTGATAGCATAGTTGATCTTAATATTGATCAAGCAAAAAAAAATTGTTTAAAAAGTGGAATAAGTGAAAAAGAGGTAAATAAAATTAATTTTTCAAATTCTATTGACGAAATTTTAGATAGAAATATTGAAATTTTTATTGAAGCAACAGGAAACCCTATTGTAGGTACTGTCCATGCAACAAAGATTTTAAAAGAAAAGAAACATTTAATTTTAGTTAATGTAGAAGCAGATGTCACATGTGGAAAATATTTATCAGATTTAGCTAAAGAAAACGGAGTTATTTGTTCGATGGCTTATGGTGACCAACCTTCATTAATTTTAGAACAAATTGAATGGGCTAGACTTAATGGTTTTGAAGTTATTTGTGCTGGAAAAGGAACAAAATATCATCCAAGTTTTGAATATTCCACACCTGATACAGTTTGGGGTTACTATGGCTTAACTAAAGAAAGAGCAGAGAATGAATCAGGAATGAATCCTAAAATGTTCAATAGTTTTTTATGTGGTGATAAATCTGCAATTGAAATGTGTGCGGTAAGTAATGCTGCAAATCTTAAATGTCCTTCTAACGGCTTAACTTTTCCTCCAGTTGGGGTTTATGACATTGCAAAAAAATTAATACCAAAACAAGAGGGTGGATTGATTGATTTTGAAGGTCAAGTTGAAGTTATATCAAGTATTGATTTACATAAAAAAGATATTCCCAATGATTTGAGATGGGGCGTTTATATCGTTATTAAAGCTCAAAATGAATATGTAAGAAATTGTTTTAGAGATTACGGTATGGTTACAGATTCTTCTGGAAACTACTCAGCAATATGGAGACCTTATCATTATATTGGTTTAGAACTTGCTCAGTCTATATATTCTATAGCTCTTGATAACAGAGCAACAGGTTATACGAAGAAATATAATGCAGATGTTGCAAGTGTTGCAAAAATAGATTTAAAAGTTGGTGAAAAGCTTGACGGAGAAGGAGGGTTTTGTGCAAGAGGTAAATTAATTACATCTCAAAATTCGAAAAATGAAAAAGTATTACCACTTGGTTTAACAGATAGTGCAATATTGAAAAAAAATATCAGTAAAGATGAAATAATAAAAATTGGTGATGTTGAGCTTAATTTGCCTAAAGAGGTAATAGAAGCTAGAGATTATCAATATAATTTAATATAGTTGAGTTATAAATAATTGTGGATATAACAGTGAAATTCATTAATGCCCTCGTGGTGAAATTGGTAGACACAAAGGACTTAAAAGCCGAGGGATTCACTTTTTAGTTAATCTATGGTGGTCTGCGGTAGTCTGAGATACCTAACAATTAAATAAATTTAAATTTTATTAATAAATATAAGTAATAAAATAGCTTTTTAACACTTCGAAACCAGTACCAAACCAGTACCTAAAAAGATATTATATATTGTGAAAAAAATTATTATTTATTTTACGTTTGTTTTATTTTTTTCGTTTGATGCATATGCATTAATAGGAAACAAAAAACTTCAATCTTCACCTCAGTATATTTACGTAAGTAATAAAGACTCAAAAAATCCAAATGTGAGGTTTGATATTGCTAAAAGACATTGTGCTAAATATAAAAAAAATACGTTTCATTTTAAAAATGATTGGTACAAAGGCAATCCACTACCCACTGGTTTTAGAAAAAAAAATTTTAGATTTATATGTGCGCTTAATTCTTCTGTAGCAAGAGAAATTTTATATGATTTTATAGCAAACAAAATACCAAAAAAAAAATTTAATAAGAAAATTGGTAAACAGAAATCAATAATAATTGAATTTTCGTCTAGAGATTTTGAAACCAGAACACCAGAACAAATAGAAAAAGATAAAGCAGAAAAAAAAAGAATTGAAGAAGAAAAACGTCTAGCAGAAATTAAAGCAAAGGAAGAAGCGGAAAAAAGAAAAAAAGCAGCAATTGAAGAAAAAAAAAGAAAAAAAATTGAAGTAGGTATTACAGATTATACTACACTAGTTAAAATAAAAAAAAATATTGATAAATCACATCTTTTCCCAGAAATAGATAATTTAAATGAGATAAATCTTATTAGTTTAAATGAAATTGATAAAAATAATTTTAATAATCTTATAAATAAATATAAAGAAATTTATTTTTTAACAGAGGCTGATTACATTGCGACATCAAATGTAATTAATCAAATTAAAAAAAAATCTCAAATGAAAGTAGGTGAGATCTATGTATTAAATCCAAAGTTGGCAAAGTTAGAGACTGAAATAAATAATCTTGATAGACAAAGAATTTTAGCATGGAGAAGAGTAGAAAGTGCAAATGCAGAAAATAATTATTATTTAAGTATTACTTGTATGGATTTTTTGTGTAGTGCAAAAGCAATAGCTGCAGCAGTAGCTTTAGGTAAAGCTAAAGATAATTATAGATCTTTAGAAGAGAAGTTGCAAAAAAGTATAAATGAACTTGAAAATACACCTGGTGAAATCTCAAAACCAAAATACCAATCTTACGAGTATGTTGAGCAGGAAGTTGAAGCCAAAAAGGAAGCCGTATTTAAAGTTATAAAATTTAATAATAGTAAATTTGAGGAGAAAGATATTATTTTTTTTGAAACAAAAAAATTTAGAACCTCAAATGGCATAAATGCTAAAGATAAGAATTATGACAAGTTAAAAAATAAATATGATAGTACGAATTTAATCAGTAATTGGCAAAACAGCAAATTCTCTAATATTCAATATTTAAATCTTTTTAAAAAAATCAACAACGAAGGTAAATTTAAACTTATAAGTAAACAGAGTGAAATAGTTTCTAGACTTAAAGAGATTAAAATAGCTAAAGTTGATTTGGAAGATTCTGTATCTGATACATCTAATCTAAAAACATCAAAAGACAATAGATTTAATAGTGTTGTTGTAATCAAAACTAATGAAGGTATGGGAGCAGGTTTTTATGTTTCTTCAAATTTAATACTTACAAATTATCATGTAGTAGAAAATTCTCTTAATATAACCGTAGAAGATATTAATAAAAAAAATTTTTCGGCGAGACTTATTAAAAAGGACTTATCAAAGGATTTAGCTCTTCTTAAAGTGAATAAAAGAGGTAAGCCAGTTAGATTTTTCAATGGACAACTTGAACAAGGAAGTGAGGTTGAAGCTTTGGGTCATCCTAGAGGTCTAAAATTTTCGCTTTCTAAAGGCACAGTAAGCGCAATAAGAAAGTATGCTAGCACATATGATGTTTTAGGGACCCCAAACGTTTTATTTATTCAAACAGATGCAGCTATTAATCCAGGTAATTCTGGTGGACCTCTATTTTATAAAAATAAAGTGGTTGGAGTAAATACTCAAGGCTTATCAAAAAATGAAAATGAAGGTTTAAATTTTGCAGTTCATTTTGATGAAGTCAAAAGTTTTTTAAAATAAAATTGTAGGATATTCTAGGACAACCAGTACCAAACCAGTACCTAAAGAGATAAAATAAAAAAATTTTACTTATAGGACTTGTTCAATTATAAATATTAGCATAAATACTCATGGAATTCATTAATGCCCTCGTGGTGAAATTGGTAGACACAAAGGACTTAAAATCCTTGCCGCTTGCGGAGTGCCAGTTCGAGTCTGGCCGAGGGCACCACTAAATGAGCAAATTACAAATAATTTCTGATAAAAATAAAAAATCTATAAAGATTAAAAATATATTAATAAATAAAATCAAATCTAATAAATTTAATAGAAAAAATCTTATTATTGTTATTGGAGGTGATGGTTTTATGCTTCAAACACTTAAAAAGAATAAAAATTCTAACAAACATTTTTATGGAATAAATTCTGGAAATTATGGATTTCTTATGAATAAATTTTCATCAAAAGATATTATTAAAAATTTATCTAAAGTGAATTTGGTTACAATTTCTCCTCTAGAAATGGAAGTTAAAACTAAAAATAATCAAATTAGAAAATCTATAGCAATTAATGAAGTATCTGTTCTTAGACAAAGTAGACAGGCTGCATCATTGTCAATTAAGCAAGGTTCAAAACAAATAATTAAAAAATTAGTTTCAGATGGTGTATTAGTATCAACACCCGCCGGAAGCACGGCTTATAATCTTTCAGTTCATGGACCAATCTTAAGTCTTCATTCAAAAAAATTATCAATATCACCAATAAGTGCGTTTAGACCTAGAAGATGGAAGGGTAAAATTGTAAATGATAAAACTAAAATTGTTATTATAAACTTAAATTCTTCAAAAAGACCTATAAGTGCAGTAGCAGATAATTTAGAAGTAAGGAATGCTAAATCAATTACTGTAAAAACTAATAATAAAATTAAGTTTAATCTTCTTTATGATAAAAATAGGAGTTTGCAAAAAAAAATTAAAATTGAACAGCTAAGAAAAGAAACTAATTAAAAGCTAAAAGTATGTATAGTGGTCGTTGTAAGTGTGAAGATATATCTTTTGAAATAAAGGGTAAGCCTACTTGGAAAGTAAACTGTAACTGTAATTGGTGTCAAAAAACAAGTGGAAGTGCTTTTAGATCATTTGTCTTATTTAATGAAAAAGAAATAAAATATTTAGGTAAAAAACCAACCTCTTACGAAGATAAAAAAACTGATCATGGTAGGTCAATGATAAATTTATTTTGTTCCAATTGTGGAACTTTAATTGGAATAAAAGTACCAAGTATTGATGAGCAACATTTTTCTATTGGTGTTTTAGATCAAAGAAAAGATATTAACATAACAGATAATATTTGGGGAGAAGAGGCTCTACAATTTATAAATTATTCTAAGGATGCTGAAGTTTATAAAAAAGGTTATTGGAATGGCACAGGTGAAAAAATGAAAATAAAAAAATGATGGTGCCCCCGCACGGATTCGAACCGCGGACCTATTGATTACAAATTTATAGATCCAAAAAATTTTTCCTTTCGTTGCTAGACATTACAACACTTTTAGCATGATGTGAATCTACTAAATATTTTTCTACTACATATCGACTACACCCCGATATTGTTAGCTCTGATTAATCAATGTTTATTGAGTTTTTACTTTAAGAAAAAAATAAGTTTTAGTTTTAAATAATTGAGTCTTTATGCGGTTTTTATATTTAAAAAATTAGCATCAGATGACTCGTTGCAGTTGTATTTCTATGATGCAGGAGCTCCTAAGATCCTCGCTGTTGCTCGGATCGGTTCACCATGGTTCACATGTCGAGATGGATCCTAAATGAGTCTTAAAATAGCTCTGAGTCCGTTTAACGACCTTTCCTGTAGTAGTTTGGAGTCCCTATATAGATCTGTAAAGTCAATGATGGATAGATCTAGTCATGTTCAAAACTTTCTTAAAAATATTGTGATGGCCAAAAAAATATTATAAAAATTTTTTTCAAATGGCATCTTGGCAAAATTCACAAGGAAGAGAAAATCATAAATCGTTATGGGAGGAGCCTGTAAAGGACAGATGTTTATTTTGTGGATCTGTTGAAGAGATCAAATGTCAGATGACAATACAATTCAGTGAGTTCGAATATAACACAGGTCCATGTTGCAAGAGGTGTTATTCAGCTAACGCGAAGCAGGCGCAAGCGATTTAAGCAGCATTAATCAAGGACCATGAATCAGGGTTTAACTGAGCTGATAATAGCTCGGGGTGAACCACTCACCAGCTCAGCACAAATTACAAAAACTGTAATAGCATCACCTATAACATATATATTTTTCTTATGAATCAATTTGAGGGTGCTGAGTAAAATTATTTTTTGAACCTTCTAAACACCGCCTCTTGGTCAGGTAATTATCCGATTTATTTCAGCCTCCGCCTGCATAAGTTCACATTGTGGTGCAATTTTTAAGGTTAAAAAAATTATATTTTTATTTTTCTAGTGATGAGTAATTTGAGTAGAAAAAAAATTAGGAAAATTAGGAGGATCTCAGGCTACTCAGGTAACTCAGCATAAAAGAAAAAGATATAAGATGGCAACCCTCAAGGGTGGGGCACTGTC
>CACJPA010000003.1 GCA_902595105.1 uncultured Pelagibacteraceae bacterium | reverse complement strand
CTGAGTTACTTAGAAAACATGGTGATGAAAATTCAGTTTTAGAATGTATAGATACAGGTAAACTTATAACAGACTGTATAAATGAAGTTGCAAACGATGCACCAATGCATTTTCAATGGTATGGAGAATTAATTGATAAGGTATTTGGAAAAGTTGGTCCAACGGAACCATCTATTACTAGTTTAATTGTTAAAGAGCCAATTGGGGTTGTTGCTGGAATTGTTCCTTGGAACTTTCCTTTAATGATGGCGGTATGGAAAATGGCGCCAGCTCTTGCAGCTGGTTGTTCAGTAATAATTAAGCCAGCAGAAGATACACCTCTTACAGCAATTAGAGTTGCTCAAATTGGAAAAGAAGCAGGAATCCCAGATGGAGTTTTAAACGTGCTTCCTGGTTATGGTGATGTTGGTGAAGCTTTGGGTAGACACAAAGATGTTGATGCAGTTTCTTTTACAGGTTCAACTGAGGTTGGAGGATACTTTTTAAAATATTCAAGTGAAAGTAATTTAAAACCTGTTGCATTAGAGATGGGAGGAAAAAGTCCATTTATAGTTTTAGAAGATGCTAAAATCACTGATGATCTGATAGATAATGCTATGAATTCTGCATTTTGGAATGGTGGACAAAACTGTTCAGCAAATATGAGACAGATAGTTCATAAAAAAGTTAAAGATGAATTTTTAGATAAAGTTATTAAAAAAGTTAAAAAGTTAAAAGTAGGAGATCCATTAGATCTTAAATCGAATATGGGATCTATGATTTCAAAAGGTCATTTGCAAACTGTTGATGGATATATTCAAAAAGGTATAGATGAAGGAGCAAAACTTTTATCTGGAGGTATTTCAAGCAAAAGCCAAAAAGGTTTTTATGCAAAACCAACCTTATTTGATGGATTAAAAGAAAATATGACAATTGCTCAAGAGGAAATTTTTGGACCAGTGCTAGGTGTTTTAACTGTAAAAAATGATGAGGAAGCATTGAAAATTGCAAGCAATTCTAAATATGGATTGCATGCAAGTGTGTTTACTCAAGACATAAACAGAGCATTTCATTTAGCTAAAAGCTTACCTTGTGGAACTGTGTCAGTGAATACTTTTTCTGAGGGAGATATTAAAACTCCTTTTGGAGGATACAAACAATCAGGTTCTCTAAGTAGAGATCAAGGTACTGAAGCTTTAAATTCGTTTCTCCAAACAAAAACAATCTGGATAAGTCATAATTAATTGATGATCAAACCATACAAGATAAGTGTGCCTAAAAGCACACTTAACAATATCTATAAAAAAGTAAGAGCCTATCCATGGAAGATGATGCAAAATGTAGATGGATGGGAATATGGAACTAATTATAATTTTTTAAAAAAAATATCTAAATATTGGCTTTCAAAATATAATTGGAAGAAATTTGAAAACAAAATAAATTCTTTTAAAAACTATAAGACTAACGTGGATGGTATAAATCTACATTTTATTGTTGAAAAAAGTAAAAATCCTAAATCAAGACCATTGTTACTGTTACATGGTTGGCCAGGTAGCGTAATTGAGTTTTTCAACATCATTCCAAGGCTTGCTCATCCTGAAAAGTTTGGTGGAAAAATTGAAGATGGTTTTGATGTCATTGTCCCCTCTTTACCAGGATTTGGTTTTTCAACACCAATTAAAAAAGCTTTAGGTCCTAGAAAGATTGGAAGAATATTAAATAGATTTATGGTCAAAAACTTAGGTCACAAAAATTATATTGTACAAGGAGGAGATTGGGGAGCAACTATTGCTGCATGGATTGGTCTTGATAGTGCAAAAAATTGTAAAGGAATTCATATTAATTGCTTACCAATCAGACATCCTAAAGGGCCAAAAAATAATAAAGAAAAAAAATGGGAAACAAAATTCAATTTTGATCAAATAATGCAGGAAGGATATAGAACCCAACAAGCAACAAAACCTCAAAGTTTATCTTATGCAATGATAGATAGTCCTGTAGGAACAGCAGCATGGATTTTAGAAAAATTTCACGGTTGGTCTCACTTAAATAAAGGCAAGATAGAAAAAACATTTTCAAATGATGAGCTGATATCCAACATCATGATCTATATAATTACAAATAGTTTTAATACTGCAGCTTGGATATATTTTGGAAGAAGAAAGGAAGGTGGTCGATCTTTTCCAAAAAATTTTAAAAAAATAAAAGTTCCAACAGCAATAGCTGAATTTCCAAAAGAAATGCTAGAATGGCCTCCAAAATCTTATGTTAATAGAATTTTTAATATTAAAAGATGGAAAAAATTTCCTAAAGGTGGTCATTTTGCAGCTTTAGAGGTTCCAAATTTATTAATTAATGATATTAAAAATTTTTTTAACGAAGATTTAAAAATATTCAAATAAGTGAAAACACCTCTATTAAAGAAACAAATAATTAAGATTTTTAAAAAGTTTGGTTTAAGTAAAGATCATGCTTTAATTTCAGCTAATGCGTTAATCAATGCAGAACTAGTTGGAGCCTACGGTCATGGTTTATCAAGACTTAAAATGTATTGTGATAGAATTTCAAAAAAAGTAATTAACCCTAAACCAAAAATTAAAATTAAAAAAATTTCATCTTCAATTTCCCACATTGATGCAAATAATAGTATTGGATTTGTTGCTGCTGATCTTGGAATTAAAACTGCAATTAAACATGCACAAAAAACTGGTATAGGGATGGTAGCTGTAAAAAATAGTGGTCACTATGGTTTATCAGGTTATTACGCCGAACAAGCTGTTAAGAAAAATTTAATAGCAATGATTTATACAAATGCTCCTCCAGCAGTTGCTCCTCATGGTGCATTAAAAACATTATTTGGAACTAATCCAATTTGTTTTGGAACCCCTACAGGATCAAAAGTTCCTTTTATTTTAGATACCTCAATTTCAATGATTAACAGAGGTAAAATTAGAGTTGCCGCAAGAAACAATCAAACAATTCCTGCGGGTGTGGCATTAGATAAATTTGGAAAACCAACTATTGATGCAAAAAAAGCTTTAGCAGGTGTTCAATTGCCAATTGCAGGTTTTAGAGGTTCAGGACTTGCTTGGATGGTTGATATTTTAAGTGGGGTGCTAACTGGAGGAAATCATGCGGGTCGAGTTAAAGATCCTTTTGATGATTTTTCAGGACCACAAAATATTGGACACTTGTTTATAACTTTTAAAGCAAACTTATTTCAAAAAAATTACAATCAAAGAATTAAAGAAAATATTAAAACAATTAAAAAACTTCCTAAAATTAAAGGTGTAAAAGAAATAATGTATCCAGGACAAAACAAATATAATCGTTATAAACAAAATCTTAAAAAAGAAATAAATATTCCAGATATTATTAAAAAAGATTTAGAAACTTTAATAAGTTAAAAAAGTTAAAACTCCTAAAGAAGCAACAACAGAAGAAACTATAATTGTTCTCTTAACTTTTTCTTTTTTTTTCTCTAGAATGAGTCTTTGCTTTAGAACATCCACGTTAACCCTTTTTTGAGCATCAACATATTGAGAGGGGGTCTCTACAATCTCGGATGTTCTATTTAAGCTTTCTGTACTCATATTTATTTTATAAGATTAATTTTAATCATTATTAGCTTTATTTTTACATACTAGGGTTGTCCAAAATGGGTTGACTCAGATTTCACTTTTGTTCATATTGGGTTTTTTATAAAAGCATGAACACTTTACCTAGCATATCTTCACACATTGATGAGAAGGTGATCAATAAAGTAATTCAAGATAATTTTGCCGCACTGGCACCATCTTTTTTTACCTTAACAAGCAACTGGTTTGTTAGAGCTTATGATCATTACAAAGATATAGATAAATTCATCATCATTATATATCTCATAAATATCAACCTAATATATTTTAGGCAAAATGGTGTAAAAATTGACTACGATACGTTTTACAAAGATAAATCAATCGAAATTAATAAAATTAATATTTCAGATATTTCAAAAGATCTGGGTGTGCCCAAAGAAAGTATCAGACGAAAAGTTTTAGAGTTAGAAAAAGTTGGAACAATTAAAAAAACTGGTAAAAAAATATTTATTGTTAGAAATACACTTTACACTGCTAAAGCAACCAACACTTTGACAGAGATTGCAACTATATTGCATGAATTTAATAAAATTTTAAAAAAAGTAAAACTAGTAAATGAAATTTATTCGATTAATGAAATAGTTTCTGCGATGAAAGAAAATTTTTCTTATTGCTGGTATCAGTTTAATAAATTCTGGTTTATTTATATTAATAGATGGAGAGCTGAACTTAAAGATTTAGAATATTTAGCTATTGGAATGGTAGTCATAATCAATGCAGTAAAGAATAAAGAATTTTCTTCAAAAAAAAACATTCGTTCATACCATAAAGCGCTTATGGGTTCTGACAGAAGAGGTGTAAATGCCATGTCAATTTCTGAAATAACTGGTATTCCAAGACCAACTGTTGTTAGAAAATTAAAATTTTTAATTGATAAAAAATATCTTCATATTAATGAAAAAAAATTAATTACATTTGATGCTAAAGATAGTGCCTTTCAAAAAACTGGTAAAATGATAAACCAAAACATGCTTAGTTTAAGTAATTTTATCTATAAAATTTTTAATCAAATAAGAATAATAAATCCTTAATTAGATTTTCTTAAAAAAGAAATAAAAATAAATCCTGTAATATACATAATCAGCGCATAAGCACCTGTTGGTAATGCATATAAAATATCAGTACCAAATATTTGTGTAGAAACAAATAAAGCTAAAGTACCATTTTGCAATCCACATTCCAAAGCGATACATTTCATTTGTCTAACACCTGAAGCAAATAATTTTGCAATGTAATATGCAATTACCATCATTGATATATTTAAAATTAAAGCGATTAGACCTGCTTGTTTTATAAAACTTATAATACTATCTCTTTCTTCATAAAATGCCGCAATAAAAAAAATTACAAACAACACAATGTTAAGTTTGTTGAATATTTCAACTTTAGATGAAATAAAATTTTCAGCAAATCTTCTTATAATCATCCCTAAAATAACAGGCACAGTCACAACTAAAAACATTTTTAAAGCTATTCCTGTCATTGAAATATTTCGAGAAACTTCTGTTATTCCAAGCAAATCTGCAGATGTAAAGATTATTAAAGGAACAGTTATAATGCTTAATAAACTAATTACAGCAGTTAAAGATATTGATAATGCAACATCACCATCGGCAAATTTTGTCATTACATTAGAGGTTACACCTCCTGGTGCCGCAGCTATAATCATAACCCCTATTGCTATTTCAGGCGGTGTTCTTAAAATTAAAATTAATATGTAAGCTACAATTGGAAGAATTATTAATTGAGAAATAAAACCAACAATAAAATCTTTTGGTGTTTTGAATACTCTTGAAAAATCTTCTAGTTTTAATCCTAGGCCTAAGCCTAACATTATCAAAGCCAATATGATTGGCGCTATCTTAGTTACAATCTCCAAACACTCCCCCTCTTAATTAAATTAACACAAATTTTAAGAATTTGATAAGTATAATAAATTTTAAACCTATGAGTGAATTTTGTAATTAAATTGTAACAATTTTCATAAAAACATATTAACTTTTACAAGAATATAACTTTAGAGAGAGGATATTATGAATAAACTATTAAAAATTGCATCTATTGTCCTTCTTTTTTCATTAACAATGTTCGGCTTAACAAACAAAGCTTCTGCTGCAAAATTAACTTTATATTGCAGTGTAGAAATCGACGTTTGTGAAATGCTTGAACAAGCTTATGAAAAAGAAACAGGCACAAAAGTTGCAATGACAAGAGCAAGTAGTGGTGAAACTTTTGCAAAAATCAAAGCAGAGGGATCTAATCCAAAAGGAGATGTTTGGTTTGGTGGAACAGGAGATCCACACTTAACAGCTGCTCAGGAAAATTTAACTGAAAAATATAAATCAAAACACTTTGATGATTTGTTACCAGCAGCACAAAACCAAGCTAAAAACGCTGACTATAAATCAGTAGGTATTTATGTTGGTGCATTAGGTTTTGGATACAACAAAGATCTTTTAGCAAAAAAAGGTCTTCCAGCTCCAAAATCATGGATGGACTTAACAAAACCCATCTATAAAGGTGAAATCCAAGTAGCAAATCCAAATTCATCAGGAACTGCTTACACGACTTTAGCTACAATTCTTCAAATTTTTGGAGAAGATAAAGGTTGGGATTACATGAAGAAACTTCATGCAAATATAAATACTTATACTAAATCTGGTTCTGCTCCAATTAAAGCAACTGGAAGAGGTGAAAACTTAATTGGTATTTGTTTCCAACACGATGGTGTGAAACAAACTAAGAAAGGTTTACCTGTAGTAACAGTTTCTCCAGCTGAGGGAACTGGTTATGAAGTTGGATCAATGAGTATTATTGCTGGCGCAAGAAATATGAAGGAAGCTAAGAAGTTTTATGACTGGGCATTAAGTCCTGCAATACAAACTATGGTGTTCACTTCAGGAAAATCTTTGCAAGTACCGTCTAATACTAAAGCAAAAGCTGATCCTGATGCTCCAGATTTATCAACTATAAACTTAATTGATTACAATTTTAAAGTTTATGGAGACAAATCAACAAGAGCGAGTTTGTTATCTAAGTGGGATAACGATGTATCTGTAATTCCTAGATAATTTTAGGAATTAATGAGAGGACTCGTCATTTGTTGGATACTGATAGGTGGAATTGGTTTCTTTATCTTCCCATGGTATGTAACTGGTGACGGGTTTTTCTCAATCAATTGGATTTTAGAATATTCTTTAGAGGATTATGGCTCTGCCCTGCCTCAAGTTTTTATAAATAAAAAATACTGGCTATTCCCATTAATTTTTCCACTTTTTTTACCTTTAACCACAATTAAATTAAATCAAACCAACCCCCTTTACTCAAAGATATTTTTGTACTCAGGTTTATTTGGTTTCTTTTATTTTTTCCTACAAGGGTTCTCGGTTGGGATAAGAGGATGGAATTATGAAATATTCCAATCAATTTTTGGAGATGTAGAAAATCAATATGGAATGGGTTCAGGCGCAGTATTAACATGTTGTGCATTTATATTTTACATTACTCATGGTCTTTCATCACGTGGTTGGTTAAATGGAGATAATTTCATCGTTGGAAGTATTGGAAGTATAATTATTTTAGTATCTACTTTTGTTTTTTTTCCAATTTTTAGAATGTTTGGTGTTGCCTTTAAAGGTACAGAAGGTGGTTACGAAATAAGTAATTTTTCAGATAAGATTTTTAACAAAGGGATATGGGGATTAGATTGTCTTTATAGCGATTATGCTTGTGGTGTTTTTTGGAACACTATTACCATGGGTACACTTACAGCTTTTTCATCAACAATTTTAGGTTTGGGTTTTGCACTTTTAATAGCAAGAACCAGCTTTAAGTTTAAGAAAACAGTTAGAATATTATCTGTTTTACCAATTATTACTCCTCCGTTTGTAATTGGTTTAGCTATCATAATTTTATTTGGACGAACTGGTGTTGTAAGTTCGTTTCTCGAATGGGGATTTAATATTGAACCTTCAAGATGGATCTACGGTTTACCAGGGATTTGGTTTGCGCAAACTCTTGCTTTTACACCTATAGCTTTTTTAGTTTTAATTGGTGTTGTTGAGAGTGTTAGTCCATCAATGGAAGAGGCATCTCAAACATTAAGAGCATCTAAATGGCAAGTTTTTAAAACAGTTACTTTACCATTAATGAGACCAGGAATAGCAAATGCATTTCTACTTGGTTTCATTGAAAGTTTAGCAGACTTTGGTAACCCGTTAGTACTTGGGGCTGAGTACGATGTTTTATCTACTGAAATATTTTTTGCAATTGTAGGTGCACAGTATGATGAAACTAAAGCAGCAATACTTGCAATGATTTTATTGTCTGTTGTCTTGGTTGTTTTTTATCTTCAAAATCAGTGGTTAGGAAAAAAATCTTATATTTCAATTTCTGGTAAAGGAGATAGTGGAGTTCATCCTGAACTACCAAATAAAACAAAATGGGTAATTTATTCGACAGTGCTTCCATGGGCATTACTAACTTTTATAATTTACGTCATGATTATGTTTGGTGGATTTGTCGAAATGTGGGGTATTGACCATAGCTTTACTTTAAAACATTACATTGAAGCCTTTAGTGTTGAATGGGTAGAAGATAGAGGCTTGTTGTGGACTGGAACTGCTTGGAATTCATTTAATACAACGTTTACAATTGCTTTGATTTCTTCTTTTCCAACAGCTGCGATAGGAATTTTAACAGCTTATCTTCTAACAAGACATAGATTTAAAGGGAAAAATGCTTTCGAATTTGGTACCATGTTAAGTTTTGCAATACCAGGTAGTGTTATTGGTGTTAGTTATGTATTTGCTTTTAATGTTCCACCATTAGAATTAACAGGTACAGGAATTATTTTAGTAATTGCATTTGTATTTAGAAATATGCCAGTTGGTGTCAGGGCTGGAATAGCCGCCATGAACCAACTTGATCCTCATTTAGATGAAGCTTCATCAACTTTAAATGCATCAAGCGCTCAAACTTTTAGGAATATAATTCTTCCATTACTTAAACCGGCAATTACAGCCTCGTTAGTATTTAGTTTTGTTAGAGCTATGACAGCAATTAGTGCTGTAATTTTCCTAGTAAGTGCTAATTACGACTTAGCAGTTTCATACATATTAGGAAGATTAGAAAATAATGACTATGGTCTAGCGATAGTGTATTCATCTGCTTTAATTGTTGTAATGTTATTTACAATTATGTTGATGCAATTAATAATAGGAAAACGTAAATTAGGAAGAAGAGATCAAAACGCATCAATTTTACAAGGAATTTAGATAATGAAAAAAGCTGAAGTAAAGTTCGAAAATATAACAAAAAAATTTAACGAAACTACAGCAGTTGATAATGTTAGTTGTAAATTTGAAGCTGGAACTTTAACAACGTTGCTTGGTCCATCTGGATGTGGAAAAACAACTTCACTAAGAATTATTGCTGGTCTTGAAAGAGCTACAAGTGGAAAAATTTTAGTTGATGATGAGGACGTAACTTTACTACCTGCAACAGATAGAGATGTATCGATGGTATTTCAATCTTATGCTTTGTTTCCACATATGAGTGTACTAGAAAATGTTTCGTATGGCTTAAAAATGATCAAGGTAAATAAAGAAGAATACGTACAAAAATCCCTAGAAACATTAAAACTAGTAAACCTTGAGGGATATGAAAATAGAATGCCTTCAGAATTATCTGGTGGACAACAACAAAGGGTTGCAGTTGCAAGAGCTATTGTATTGGAGCCAAAAGTGCTTCTGTTTGATGAGCCTCTTTCAAACTTGGATGCAAAATTAAGAAGACAGGTGCGAGAAGATATTAGAGAAATCCAACAAAAATTAGGAGTAACAACTATTTACGTAACACATGATCAAGAAGAGGCATTAGCTATCTCAGACAAAGTAATTGTAATGAACAATGCAGTAATTGCTCAAGAAGGAAGTCCAAAAGAACTTTATAATTTTCCTAAAAACAAATTTGTTGCAAACTTTATTGGTGATGCAAATGTTGTGAAAGCTGAAGTTATAAATAAAAATTTAAATTCATATGATGTCAAAATAGCTGAAATGAATATCAAAATTCAAAGTGATAACGAATTAAATGGAAATATTTCTGTTGCTTTCAGACCAGAAAAAATATCAATTGATAGAAATAAAGGTGAGAACTGTATTCATGCTACTATAAATAATGCATCTTTTGTAGGAAGTAGTTATCAATATATTTTAAATTCTAAGGTCGGTAAATTGTATGTTGTATCAGGTGATACAAATGACATTTTTAAAGTTGGAGAAGAAGTTTTCTTGAGTATAAATGAGCAAGAAGTAAAAATTCTTAACGACTAAAATTATGCTTTCAAATAAAGAAATTGTCTGTCCAAATAAACTATTAGATATAGCTCATAGCAAAAAAGGAGTTAAAGTTGCTGTAGTAAATGCCGGTAAACCCCTGCCCATGCTATCTGTTCAAGATGCTGTAAATGAAAATCTAATTGAGCCAGTTTTTATTGGTCATGAGTTTGAAATAAAAAAATGTGCTGAGGATCTTAATTGGGATATTTCAAAATACGAACTTATTCATGAGCCAGTTGAAAACAATACTGCAAAGATTGCAGCCAAACTTGCTAGTGAAGATAAAGTTAAAATAATTGTTAAAGGACATATTCACACTGATGTCCTAATGAAAGAGGTTTTAAAACGAGAATACAACTTATTAGGTAAAACTAGATTAAGTCATATCTGGCATATGACAATTGAAAAAGAGGATAAGCCATTAATTATAACTGATGGCGCTTTAAATGTTTTGCCAAATGTTAAAACAAAAATGCATATTCTCAAAAATGTAATAAATTTTTCAAACCGTATAGGAATTGAGAGACCAAAAGTTTCTGTATTATCTGCAACAGAAGAAGTTTTAGAAAGTGTACCAAGTTCTATTGAAGCTGCTGAAATAACAAAACTTGTTAAAGAGGAAAATTTAAACGCAGATGTGTTTGGACCTTTAGCATTTGATAACAGTATTTCTAAAAAATCTGCTGGTATAAAAGGTATCAAAAATTTAGTTGCAGGAGAAGCTGATGTACTATTGGTTCCAAGCGTTGAAACGGGAAATGCTCTAGTTAAAATGATGATTTATTTTATGGGTGCATGTGCTGCAGGAGTTGTAGTTGGAGGAAAGGTCCCTGTTGTAATTACTAGTAGATCTGATGAGGCACAAGCAAGATTAGCTTCTATAGCTGCGGCAGTAGTTGCTTTGGACTAAATGATTAATTGAATTTTATAAGAAATTAACCTAAAAAACTTAAAATTTTAAAAGGAGAGAAATGGCAATTACATACTTAAAAAAATCACCAAAAACATCATCAACTGACGATACAAAAACAAGGGAAATTGTTGAAAATATTCTTAAAGATATTGAGACAAGTAAAGAAGAAGGATGCAAAGAGCTTTCAAAAAAATTTGATAAATATGAAGGTGATGTAATTGTTTCTAAAGAAAAAATTGAAGAAATTAAAAAAAATTTAGATCAAAAAACTAAAGATGATATTCAGTTCTCTCATGAAAGAGTTAGAAAATTTGCTGAAGCACAATTAAAAAATTATGGTCAAGACTTTGAGGTAGAATTATCTGAAGGTTTATTTGCTGGACAAAAACTTATTCCTGTAAACACAGCAGGTTGTTATGTACCTGCAGGAAGATATGCTCATATAGCATCAGCCGTAATGAGTGTAACAACAGCAAAAGTAGCTGGTGTTAAAAATATTCTAGTTTGTAGCTCACCTAAACCTGGAGTTGGAGTACATCCATCAATTGTTTATACAGCTGACTTATGCGGAGCTGATGTAATAATGAATTTAGGTGGTGTACAAGCTATAGCAGCAATGACAAATGGATTATTTGGTAATGCACCTGCAGATATTCTAGTTGGGCCTGGAAACCAATTTGTTGCTGAGGCAAAAAGAATATTATTTGGAAAAGTTGGTATAGATTTATTTGCAGGACCTACAGAAATTGCAGTAATTGCTGATGAGACTGCTGATCCTGAGATGGTAGCATATGACTTAGTTGGACAAGCAGAACACGGTTATAATTCTCCAGCTTGGTTGTTTACTAAGAGTAAAAAAGTTGCAGATTATGTAATGGAAAGAGTTCCAGAATTAATTGCAGATTTACCAGATCTTCCAAGAGAAAATTCAGGTGCTGCATGGAGAGATTATGGTGAAGTAATTCTTTGTGACACTGATGAAGAGATTGCTAAAGTTAGTGATGAATACGCTCCAGAACATTTAGAAGTCCAGACTAAAAATTTACAATGGTACCACGATAGATTAAAAAATTATGGATCTTTATTCATTGGTGAGGAAACAACTGTTGCTTATGGAGATAAATGCTCAGGTACAAATCACATTTTGCCAACAAAAGGTGCAGGTAGATACACAGGGGGTTTATTTGTTGGTAAATTTATTAAAACTTTGAGTTTTCAAAGAATGACGAAAGAATCAACTAAAGAAGTTGGTGCTGCTTGTGCAAGAATATCTAGATACGAAGGAATGGAAGCACATGCAAGAACAGGTGATGTAAGATTAAGAAAATACGGATTTTCAAATTAATTTTAACCAACCCAACTTATAACTCCTACAGTATCACCAATAGAATTAGCTATTGGTTTATTTAAAAATAATTCTAATTTGGTTTTATCAATTATATTTAATTCTGAAATCATTCCAGCTATGGCTGTAGATGAAGCTCTTGCATTTCCATCTAATATTTTAACTACTATTGAAATTTTTTGATCGGGGATAATGGCTACAAAAACTCCTTCTGCTCCATTTTTAAAAAAAACTTTTTTATCCAAAAGTTTTGTTAGTTTTGAATTATCACTTTCTTTTCCACCAGCATAATCAGGTTGATTTAAACAAGAATTATAAATTTTGCTGGCAACTTCACCCAATTTGCCAAGTTTATTAAAATCAGAAAAATTAGCCATCAAGAAACCAAATTTATATAGAGACATCAATGGATTAGGAAGTGTACATCCATCAACACCTATATGATCTAATTTAGTTTCACTTAAATTTTCTATTAAATTAAATAATTCTTTTTGAATTAAATGATCTTTAGAATTATACTTTTCAATATCTAAGCCTCTGTCAATTGCCACAGCTAAATGTGCGCAGTGTTTACCTGAACAATTATGAAAAATTTTTCTTTTTTGTTTATATTTGCCATAAGCTTTAAATTTATTGTGTAACATCCATGGCCAATCTTCACCACAAGCAAGTTTGCTTTCTTTAATATCTAATTTTTTTAACCAGTCTTCAATTAGTTCTTGATGAATATCTTCTGCAAAATGTGATGATGTAGAAAAAGCAATCTGTTTTTCTGAAAGATTTTCCTTTTTAATATATCCATCTTTAAATAAATTTAATGACTGGATTGGTTTTAAAGAGGACCTTGGATAAATTAGTTGTGAGCTATCACCCCACTCTTTTAATATTTTTCCATCAGAATTAACTATAGCACCAACACCATAATGTTCACTTTCAATTGATCCACTTCTGGTAATAGTTACTAATTTTTTTAACATTTAAATTTATTAGCATTTTTGTTAATATTATATAAGAGGAGAATAAATTATGGCAACCTACGAGTGTTCTAAATGTGGAATGTCTGTTAACGCAACATGTGGAAAATGCGATAAACCATTAGTGGACGATATGCTTAAACTAGATGATGGAAGTGAAGTACAAATATCTAAATGTCCAGACGATCATGGAAAAATAAAATCTCCGCTATGTTGTGGACAAGATATGTCTTGTGCTGTCTAGATAAAAATTAAGATAATAAATGAAAGATATCTATATAGATGATCTTGGAAAAGGTCATGCTTTTGTTTTTGTGCATGGTTTTCTTGGATCATCAGAAATGTGGTCTTTACAAAAAGAACATTTCAAATCAAAATTTAGAATAGTTTCACCAGCTTTACCTGGTTTTGGCGAAAGTCATAAAGCTTCGTCATTAAATTCAATTAGTGATATGGCCAACTTTGTTCTGGGAGTAATTGAAGAAAAAAAATTAGACAAATTTCATTTAATTGGACATTCCATGGGTGGGATGATTGTTCAAGAAATAGCAAAACTTGCAGGAGATAAAATTGAAAAACTTATTTGTTTTGCAACAAGCTCTATTGGGGAAATACCAGGTAGATTTGAAACAATGGACGAGTCAATCAGAAGATTAAAAGAAGAAGGTATCGATGAATTAAAATCTAGAATTCCTCCAAAGTGGTTTGTTAAAGGTAATAAAGATAAAAATTATTTCTTTTGTGAAAACGCTGTAACAAATATTTCAGAAGAAACAGCATCAAATGCTCTTCATGCAATGAAACAATGGAATGGATTTGAAAATCTTAAAAATATTAAAAATCAAACATTAATTGTTTGGGGAGATAAAGATACTGCATATAATCTTGAGCAAGTAGAAACATTGAATAAAAACATTCCTAACAGCGAACTTAAAATTATTAATGGATGTAGTCATAATGCTCATTTAGAAGAGCCAGATAAAATTAATCAAATAATTGATAAATTTTTGTCTAATTAAATTGCATTTATAACTTCTTTAAGAACATATAAACTTATGACTGTCATAATTGTAATAATTATCCAATTTATTATTTTCCAAATTTTCTGATCATTTAAATATTTAGAAAAATAATTTGAAGCATATCCAATTGAAAAAAAGAATAATAAAGATGCTAGGGAAGCTCCAATACCAAACATAATTTTTTGAGATAAAATAAAATTTTTTGAAAAATTTCCTAAAAAGAAGACTGTATCTGAATAAACATGAGGGTTTAAATAAGTAAAACCAAGAGTTTTCAAAAATATTTTTAAAGCAGAAATGCTATTAGTTTGTTCATTTAAATTTATGTTTTCTTTTCTTGATTTAATTTTTGAATAAATAAAATGAATTAAAAATAATAATAATAAAATATTAAAAATTAATTCAATTAATGAGTTAAAGTATTGACTAAAATAGTGAAACAAAAATATCCCTGTAAAAATTAATAAACAATCTGATATTGAGCAAACTACGCAGACAAGAAACACATGTTGATTTTTTAAACCTTGTTCAATTACAAAAATATTTTGAGCACCAATTGCTAAAATTAAACTTAGGCCTGTAAAAAAACCTAAAAGTGCGTATTCCATTGATTTAAATTAAACTCTTTTTCTACCTTGAACTACCCTATCAAGAATAAGAGCTACAAATAATATAGCCACACCTGCTAAAATTCCTTGTCCAACATTAGCATACTGAAGCGCTTCTAAAACATCTTGTCCAAGACCTTTTGCACCTATTAGAGATGCAACAACTACCATTGCTAAACTTAACATTACTGTTTGGTTTACACCTGCTAATATAGATGGGGTTGCTAATGGTAAATCTACTTTTCTAAGTAAATACCATTTGGATGCACCATAAGCTATTGCAGCTTCTCTAATTGTTTCAGGCACTCCTCTTAAACCAAGAACAGTTAATCTAACTACAGGTGTTCCACCAAATATCATTGTAATAATTACTGCTGCAACTTTTCCAGTTCCAAAAAATGCTATAACAGGAATCATGAATACAAAAGCTGGCATTGTTTGCATGAAATCCATAATCGGTCTAATCATTGAATAAAATCTTTGACGCCTTGCACAAAAAATACCAAGTGGAATACCAATTACAATGCTTAAGACTGCTGCTGTTCCTAAAAGAGCTAATGTTGTCATGGCTTTAACCCAGAAACCTAAAAATCCCATGTAACACAAAAATCCTGCTGAATAAATTGCAGCTCTAGGTCCTGCTGCTAGTCCAGTTAAGGTTACAATGGTTGTAATAATTACTATCCATGGAGTTTTAACAAATAATAACTCTAAGAAATCTAGTACTGATCTAATACCAATAGTGATTGCTGTAAATAACGCATCTCCTTTTAATACTGCATAATCGAAAATCGTTTCCACCCATTTTATTGACGTTAACCTGATATCTGGATGAGTTGGGAAGTCATCCATTAATGTAATTACACCTGGAAAGCTATAATGCACCACTGAGAAAAACATAATAACTGCAGCAAACATTGTGCTAGAAACAAAGTTCTTAATTTGCATTCCAGGTTTTAAAGTTTTGTCTGATAACCATTCTGAATATCTTTTTTCTAATATTGAGTTAGCCAGTATTCCTTGAACAATTTTAATGGCAATTAACAATCCAATACCAAAAATCGTAATCCAAATAGCTGATGCTTCAATTCTTGCTACTTCATCTATGTAACCTTGCATTGCATCCTCTAACGATTTGATATTTCTTTTATAAACGTCAACTTTGTCTGGATTATTTGTTATGGCTGCCTCTAACTGTTTATTTCTAAAAGCTATTGTCGATTCAACCTGTTTTATTTTTTCTACAGCTTCTTTAGTAATATTACCAAATAAACCTCTAATAATTTGAACTACAGAAAAAGTCTCAATAATTAAAAAAGCTAAAGCCCAATTCCAAATATTTCTCATTCCAAACCAAATTGGTCCAAGAATTCCAGCGTATAAATTAAAAGAAAATGAAAAAGAAGGTTTGCTTCCAATTTTTTGAAATTCTTTAATATAATATTCAGGATTAGACTTTACAAAATCTGTAATTAATTCTGATCTAGTTGGATTGTGTATTTGTTTATTCTCCATCCCCACCCTCAATAACTGCTTTTAAAAGATCTGATTGTGTTAATACACCAACATTATTTTGATTACTGTCTTTAACTAACAATGTTCCTTCGCTAGATTTTGATAACTCGATGAGCTTGCTTAATAATTCATTTTCTCCAACGCTTTTACTGTTTTCATCTAGTTTTCCATTTGTGCTTTCGTAATTTTCTATAGATTGCATAATTGTTTTAGCTTGAACAACTTTAAGTCTTGAAATTCCTTTTACAAAGTCAGCAACATATTCATCTGCAGGACTTACAACTATTTCTTCTGGTGTACCTATCTGGATTACTTTTCCATCTCTCATGATTGCAATTCTGTGACCTACTCTTACTGCTTCATCTAAATCATGAGTGATAAACACTGTAGTTTTTTTCATTTGTTTTGAAAGTTTAATGAACTCAGCCTGAAGCTGTCTTCTGATAAGCGGATCTAGAGCACTAAATGGCTCATCCATTAACAGAAACTCTGGATCAGCTGCTAGTGCTCTTGCAAGACCTACTCTTTGTTGCATTCCTCCAGATAGTTCGTGAGCAAACTTATTACCCCAACCTTGTAATTCTACAATTTCTAAAATTTTATTTGCAGCATCTAATCTATCATTTTTACTCACACCTCTTATTTCAAGTGGCATTGCAATATTATCTACAACTGATCTATGAGGCATAAGCGCAAAGTTTTGGAAAACCATCCCTATTTTTTTATTTCTTAATTCTTGAAGGTTTTCTCTATCTAAGGCCATTACATCCTGACCATTAATTAAAATTTTTCCTGATGTTGGTTCTAAAAGTCTATTAATATGCCTTACTAATGTAGACTTTCCACTTCCTGAAAGCCCCATAACACAGAATATTTCACCTTGTTTAACATCAAATGAAACATCTGAAACTCCAATAACCGAGTTGTAATTTTCTAAGGCTTCTGTTTTTGAAATTTTTTTATTTTGGATTGCATCTAATGCTTCTTTAGAAGTATTGCCAAACACTTTCCAAACATTTTGAATTTGTATTGCTGAACTCGATGAATCCATTTTTGTCTTTTATTATAGGAAAATATACTCGGCAATCTTAAATTGCCGAGTATAGATTTTGATTTAGATTATAGTCCTAACCAACCGTCAACAGTTGATTTATTTGCTTCCATCCAAGCTCTTGCTACATCAGCTGGATCTTTTTTCTCAACTGAAACTGCGTAAGCCATTGCAGAAACATCATCAGCTGTTAATTGAAAATTCTTGAAGAATTCTACAATTGCTGGTGATTGACTCTCTAAAGAAGTAGCCCAACCGATTTGGATTTGCTTAAGAGCATCTTTTGATGCAACATAAGATTTCTTGTACCAGTCAGCATCTGCTTTAGGTTGAATCATTTTATATTTTGCAGGATCATATTTTGGTTCAGTTAACATCACTACGTCAGCCATTCCCCAAATTGCATGAGGTTTGTAACAATAGAATGCATAACCTTCACCTTTTTTGATTGAGTCAAGTACTCTTGCATTTTTAACTGCTTCAGCAGCTCTAACTGCTTCGATACCAGCATCATATAAACCATAGTCTCTTAATTTAACTTGGTTTACATTTGCAGAAGCCCAACCATCAGCACCAATCCAAAACTCACCTTTACCATTTCCATCGCTGTCCATTGCTTTAACAACTTCTGGTCTAGCTAAGTCTTCAATAGCTGTAATGTTCATTTTTTTTGCAAACTGTTGTGAAACACAATAACCTTGGTTTCCTTCATATGGTTTGCTGCTTAATTTTAAAGTTCCTTTTGGAACTAAATCATTAGTGTAAGCTTCTTGGTTTGGTAACCATATATCAGGGTGAACATCAATTTCACCTTTTCCTCTATCAATCGCTGCATAAATTGCAGTATTGTTTCCTGGAACAAGCTCAGCTTCTCCACCCATTTTGTCTGTAACAACTGCAGCTAATAAGTTTGCAATAGCTGTTGCACCTGTCCATCCTGGATCTCCAATTTTAACTTTTTCTGCTTGTGCAGAAAACATTGCTAAAATTGAGATTAATCCAGCTACAAGTGTAGTTTTTATTATTCGCATATTATCTCCTTTAAATTTAAAAATTAAGCTTAACGCGAATTGAGATAATGAGTCAAAGAAAATTGATGTCTATATATTGTGGTATATATTAGAATTATTATAAAGAATTAATCTGGATTTGAAGTAAGAGTTTTTATTTCTAAAATATTTTCATTAGGGTCTTTTACAAAAAAAGTCTCCTGCTCATACTTGGTTCCTTTAAATCTTAGATAAGGATCATCATAATATTTAGTACCACTATCTTTTAATCTTTGTTTAAGGGCATCAAAATCTTTTCTAGACAAGTGAACTCCAAAATGTGGAACTGAAACATTTCCCATATCTACATCGTGTCTTTCACTATCTAATTTATGTTCACTTTTATGGAGTGTTAGTTCATTCCCCCAAAAATCAACGTCAGCCCATTCTTGTGCAGAATTATCTAATCTACATCCTAAAGTTTCGCTATAAAATTTCTTTGCTACTTCTAAATCTCCACAAGGTATTGCTAAATGAAAACAATTAGTATTTTTGTACATAATAAGACCTTTAATATAATAAATTAATCTCTATATAAAGCCTGTTTTTAACACAAAATCAAAAAAAAATAATAATGAGCGATTTTTTACAATCAATAATTGATAGAGATCCTGCGGCAAAATCTAAACTAAGTTTAATATTAACTTACCCAGGTGTGAAAGCAGTTTTCTTTCACAGAGTAGCTAACTTTTTTAGTACTGCTAAATTTCATTTGATTGCAAGAATCATTTCTCAGTTTTCAAGATTCCTGACGGGAATTGAAATTCATCCAAATGCAAAAATTGGAAAAAATTTGTTTATCGATCATGGAATGGGTGTAGTGATTGGAGAAACATCTGAGATTGGAGATAATGTTACAATTTATCATATGGTAACATTGGGTGGAATTGCACCTAGTATAAATTCAAATGATCAACGTAATCTGAAAAGACATCCTACTATAAAAGAAGATGTCGTAATTGGCTCAGGTGCACAAGTATTGGGCCCAGTTATAGTTGGCAGAGGTGCAAGAATTGGAGCTAATGCAGTAATAACTAAAGACGTTTTAGAAAATTCTGTAATGGTTGGAATTCCAGCAAGAAGTGTTGGAGTTGCTGATAGTGAATTTAAACCTTATGGAATTACACCTGACAGCGATAAAAAATCAGATAATGAATAACACACAAAACGATTTTATTTCAGGAATAGGAAACACCCCATTAATTAAATTAAAAGCAGCATCAGAAATTACTGGATGCAATATTTATGGAAAAGCAGAATTTTTAAATCCAGGAGGGTCAGTTAAAGATAGAGCTGCACTTGCTTTAATTAAAGATGCTCAAGAAAAAAAATTAATAGCTAAAGGTGGAACTGTTGTTGAAGGGACAGCTGGTAATACTGGTATTGGTTTAGGTCTTTTAGGAAATTCTTTAGGTTATAAAACAATCATTGTAATGAATGATAATCAAACCCAGGAGAAAAAAGATTTGCTTAGAAATCTTGGAGCTGAATTAAGATTAGTCCCACCTAAACCTTATAAAGATGATAATAATTTTGTTAAAGTAGCCGCCAGACTTGCGGATGAATTAAGACCATCAAATAATAATGGTGTCATATGGGCTAACCAGTTTGATAATACTGCAAACGCCAAGGGTCATTATGAGGGTACTGGTCAAGAGATTTGGGATCAAACCGAAGGTAAAGTTGATGGTTTTGTATGTTCTTCAGGAACAGGAGGAACTATTTCTGGAGTTAGTAATGCTCTTAAAGAAAAAAATAAAGATATAAAAATTTATTTATCAGATCCAAAAGGATCGGCTCTCTATAACTATATAAAGAATGGTGAACTTAAGTCAGAAGGTGGATCAATTACTGAGGGAATTGGCTCAAGCAGAGTAACAGCAAACTTTGGTGAAGCTAAAATTGATGATGCTTATTCAATTGATGATCATGAAGCCTTACCAATACTTTATGATTTAATTAAAAATGAAGGTTTAAGTCTAGGTACTAGTTGTGGAATAAATATAGCAGGAGCAATTAGGATGGGTAAAGAATTAGGCCCTGGAAAAACTATCGTAACCATTCTTTGTGATAGAAGTGATAAGTACGCAACTAAAATGTTCAATAAAAAATTCTTAGAAGAAAAAGGTCTTCCAGTACCTAATTGGTTTTAAGCGTAAATTTTATCTGCTAATCCATAACAAAGAATAGCGCTTAAAATAAAAAAGATAAAAGGTGCAATTATTCCTTCGTTGCTAGTTTTTTCATTTATTCCAGTTTTATCAATTTTAATTGAATAAAAATTTGTCAGAAAAACACAAGCATGAATAATTACTAATAAAGTAAAGAAAGCCCAAGTTCCTTCTGCACCGTTAGGTCTTATGAACATTATATAAATTGCCATTATTACCCAACCAATCATTAACGCCCCGGCAAATCTAACAATAATTGCAGCACTATGATCTATATTAAACTTATCCATGAATGTTTTTGTTCCAACAATTGTTTGAAAACAATAAACAGCTATTCCAATGAAATGTGCAAGAAAAACTACTAAATAAAATATTCCATTAAACTTTTCAATCATAGGTTCAATTTACCAAAATTTAAAAAAAATTAATAGCTTAAATCAACGTTTTTATTACTCAAAATATGCATAACTGTTTAGTGATTTAAACACAAGAATAAGTATACTTAATATATAAAAATCTGACCCTATCGTTAAAAAAATAAATAACAATAGGAGTAGTATGAAAAAAATAATATTAGCATTAATTTTTACATTAATGTCTTCAACAACATTTGCAGAAACAGGAAAATTTAATGCTGCTGGAGCAGGATCATGGTCATTAAATACGATGGATGCTGGAAATGGAAACATGAGTATTACGTACGACGGTAATGCTGGACTAATGGATAAAGTATCTGGAAGTATTTTTGATAAATCTACTATGCATTGCATTGGTGGACTAACATTAGTAGCTGGAAAATTTGATGATGAAACGGGAATGTGCACCTTCTATTTAATGGATGGAGAAAAAGTTTATATGAATTACAAAGGTAAAGGAACTGGTGGCCAAGGAGGTAGTGGTACTTTTGTTATTATTGGTGGGACAGGAAAATATGAAAATATTTCTGGAAGTGGTTTCTCAAGTAGGCAAAATATAAGAGGTAAAGCTGGTATGGCTCACTCAATGAATCAAATGAGTGGAGAGTACACTTATTAAAAAGGACAATAAAATAAAAAAAAAGGAGTTAAAAATGAAAGATATATTGGTAGTAGGAAAGTTAAAAGAAGGAGCCTTTGAAAAATTTATGGGTTTCATGCAATCAGATGAAGGAATGGCTGAAAGAAAAAAAGTAGCAGATGTTACTAAAACAATAGCAAGCGTATCACCTGATAAAAGTACAGTAATGTTTAAAATTGTTGTGCATGACATGAACGCACTACACTCCTTCATGGATGGATCAAACCCTGTTTCAAAACCTATATGGGATGAAGTTATGGAAGGTTATGAAATTTTTGAATTATCAAAAGCTTAAAAAACAACTGTAATAAGCGAAAATTGTATGATTAACTTCTAAGGATAAATTATAAACAGGAGGTAATAGTGGCTGGAGTAGAAGTAAAAAGCTTTAATAATGCAGATGAGGTAAATAATAACTTTCAAAACGCTAAAATTGAGGCAGTGAAAGTTGGAAATCAACGGGTGATGAGACTCACCTTACAACCTGGTTGGCAATGGTCAAAAGATATAAAGCCTACAGTTGGTGGTGATAGTTGTCAGGCAACACATCTTGGCATAATTGTTTCTGGTGCAGTTTGCGCAAAACATAATGATGGAACTGAAAAAACTTATAAAGCTGGAGATGCATATTCAATTCAACCAGGACATGACGGATGGGTTGTTGGGGATGAGCCGGTAGTTGCATATGAGTTTCATGGAATGTGGGGTGAATAATGTCTAAGTTTTATATTATTGGCAAAATTAGTCGTGACTTAGCAAAAAGAATGCAAAGCGACCCTGACGCAGATAGAGGTGCAGCTATAAAAGCTATTTGTGAAACTGTTGGAGTTAAATTTCATAGTTACGAATGGGTTAGAGGAAGATTTGATGTAATCAATGTAATTGAAGGAGATTACGAAAGTGTTCTTGGAATGAAAGTGGCTATTATGAATGCAGGTTTAATGGAAGATATTATGATTCATGAAGTGTTTGATTATAATAAAACTTTCAATAAAGCAGCCAGTGCAGGAAAAAATTTTAAAAAGCCTGGTGAATAATATCACTTGTGAAAGTAACAGATATTAAAGCTCAAGACATTCGCTTTCCAACATCTAAAGACAACCTTGGTACAGATGCTGTTCATGTTGACTGCGATTATTCTGCAACCTATGTAACTATAACAACTGATAATAAAAATCTTACAGGTATAGGGCTAACTTTTACAATTGGTAAAGGCAATGATCTATGTTGTAAAGCCGTAGAATATTTTAAAGAGTATATAATTAATAAAGAGATAAAAGATATAGAAAAAAATATTCTTGAAATTTGGGAAAAGGTAACAAATCATAGTCAACTCCGTTGGGTTGGTCCCAATAAAGGAGTAACGCATCTCGCTGCTGCGGCCTTATTCAATGCAATATGGGATTTAATTGCTAAGTTTTATAACAAGCCATTATGGCAATATATTATAGATTTAGATACAGAGACATTGATTAATAAATTGTCTTTTAATTATTTAGATGATGTTATTACAAAAGAAGAGGCAAAAAAGATCATTAATAGTAATAAAGAAAAACTTCCAAAGGATACATCTAAATTAAATTCAACAATTTTTCCAGCTTATACAACAGCTGTTGGGTGGCTGGGATATTCAGATGATAAAATGTCAAAATTAGCAAAAGAGAACCTCGATAAAGGTTGGACACATTTTAAAATGAAAGTTGGTCAAGATATAGAAAGAGATATTCATAGATGTAAATTAATTCGAAGTATTATTGGCAATGAAAAAAAACTGATGGTCGATTCAAATCAAATCTGGAGTGTTAATGAAACAATTGAGTATATAGGTAGATTAAAAGAATTTAATATTATGTTTTATGAAGAACCTACAAACCCAGACGATATCTTGGGATTCAAAAAAATAAAAGATGCGCATCCAGACGTAAAACTAGCAACTGGAGAGATGATGCAAAATGCGGTTATGTTTAAACAATTTATTGAAAATAAATCTTTAGATTATTGTCAAATAGATAGCTGTAGAATAGCAAGTATAAATGAAATTTTACCAGTTCTATTAATAGCTAGTAAGTTTGATACTCCAGTAATTCCACATGCTGGTGGAGTTGGACTGTGCGAATACGTTCAACATTTAAATTTAATTAACAAATTCATTATTACAAAAAATAGTTTAAGTCTAAGTGAATATGCCGAAAGTTGCTCTGAACACTTTGAAAATCCAGCAATAATAAATAATGGTGGATATGTAACACCCACATATCCAGGATATTCTGTTAAGATTAAAGATAGTTCAATTAAAGAATTTGATTACAATAATGGAACATATTGGAATTAATATAAAAAACAAATAACTAGATAAAAGAAAGGAAAAAAATGTCGATACTAGAAAAATATAGTGCTGCTCTAAAAAACAAAGATGAAGCAGCAATGAATGATCTTTTGCATGATGACTTTAAATTTACAATGCATAAGTCAGGAAATGTTTTAACTAAAAGTGATGTTATCAAATGGGCAATGAGTGGTGATATTAATCAAGATAAAGTAAGAATTGTCTATGAAAATGACGAAATTGGTATTCATCATGCTTTTGTTACATTTAACGATGGAAATGTTGAAGCGGTAATGGCAGTTTATAAATATGACAATGGAAAAATTGTTAGTTTAGAAACTGGTGCTACACCTATGCCAAAATAAGTGAGTAATATTGATTTTTATTTTTCGATAGGAAGTACTTATACCTATCTTTCCGTAACTAGAATACTTGATGTTGAAAAACAACATCAAGTAAAATTTAATTGGAAACCTTTTTCAGTTAGAGCAATCATGAAAGAAATGAACAATATCCCATTTCCAAAGGATAAGATGAATAAAGTTAATTATATGTGGAGAGATATTGAAAGAAGAGCTGAGGGTTACGGTTTTTTTGCTAAAACACCAGTTCCTTATCCGTTATCAGAATTTGATTTAGCAAATCAAATTGCAATTCTTGGATTTAAAGAAGGCTGGGGAGAAAAATTTGTAATGTTGACTTATAAAAAATGGTTTCAGGAGGGTAAAGAGCCTGCAATTGATCCTAGCATTTCTGAAGTTTGTACTGAATTAAATTTAAATAAAGATGACATAATATCTAAGGCAAAGTCAGAAATTATAGAGGCACAATATAATGAAAACACAAATTCAGCTCGTGAAAATAAAATTTTTGGCAGTCCGTCTTTTATAGTAAACAATGAAGTCTTCTGGGGAGATGATCGAATGGAAGATGCCATTAAATGGTCTCTTAAATAATTATATATATTCTAATTAAATTCATTTAAAGTCACTATATGAGTCTTGCTAGTTCATATCTATTTTTAGCTGTTGCAGTATTTTTAGGGGTTACTTCAAACAGTTTTGCAAAAAGTGCTGAAGGATTTACACTTCTTGTTCCAAGTATAATTACAGCAATTACAATTGTATTGTGTATGTACGCGCTTTCATTAGTAATGAAAAATATTCCAATGGGAATTACCTATGCTTCATTTGCAGGATTAACAATTATTGCTACAGTTATAGTTGGTGTAATTAGATATAACCAAGTTCCCAACCTTTATTCTATGATCGGACTAGCATTTATAATTATTGGAGTTTTAATGGTTAATTTGTTAGGGAGTAAATAATATGAAACCTCTTTTGGGATACTTATTTTTAGCTAATGGAATTTTATTTGGTATTGCATCAAATAGTTTTGCTAAAATTTCTGAAGGATTTACGAAACTAACTCCATCTGTTTTATGTATTTTATTTATGTGTATTACAATGTTTTCAATTGCAAAAGCTATGTCTGCACTTCCAGTTGGATTTGCCTACTCAACTTATAGTGGCTTAACAGTAACAGGAGTTGTTCTTTTTGCAGTCTTAAAATTTAATCAAGTACCTAATATTTATGGAACTATAGGAATTATTTTAATTATTATTGGTGTAATAATGGTTAATTACCTTGGAAAATTAAATTAAAATAACTTAATTTTTTTAATTCACGTTTGTTTTTAAGTAACTCAATATTGAATTACTTCCACTTAGCACTGCCTCAAATACTTCATAAGACTCTACGTCATCAATTTCTGCAAAATAGTCGTGAATACATTGTTGGTTATTTGCAAATTTCTCATTTTTAGTTTCAATTATGAAACTCATCCAACCCCATTGATTTAGTAGTCTGGTACCACATTTACTTTGAATATTTTCACTATGTCGAAATAAAGGCATAATACCATCCTCCCCTTTTCCTGACTCATTTCCTATATAAATCACCAGCATTTGATCATCTGTCTCAAACTTTCTTTTATAAACCAATGCCTCATCCAATATAATTTTTTTATTTTCTGTATTGGTCAAATTTCCATTTATAAATGATTTGTATAATTGATCCTCTTTTTGTCGCTTTGGTTTAATTGGTTTTGAATTTGATGTGAAATTTACATTATTTAATTTAAGCTTAAATGTTCCATTTTCAAAATTGAAGATTGAAAAATTTTCTTCTTTCGAGTCTAAAATTGATTCATTCAATTCTAATTTAGCTATTTGCTTTTCAGGATTTTTCAAATAATCTAAAATAGAATTTGTACCAGCCAAAATAGTCTCAAACAATTCCAAGGACTCAACGTCATCTATTTCTGCAAAATAGTCGTGAATACATTGTTGGATTTTTGCAAAATTTAAATTGCTAGTCTCACTTACAAAATTCATCCAACCATATTCAATAAAATTGAACCCATTGAATAATGTGTTACATTTTTCTTTAATACTTTGACTGTGTCTAAATAGAGGTAAAATAGCATCTTCATTTGAACTCTCTCCTATATAAATAGATAAAATCTGATGGTTCATCTCTTCAAATGAATCCTGGTAAACCAATGCTTCATTAAATTTAATATTTTTATTTTCCTCAGTTATCAAATTTCCCTTAATAAAAGCTTTGTATAATTCATGATCATTTTGTTTATTTGGCTTAATAGGATTTGTGATCGATGCAAATTTTACATTATTTGATTTAAGTTCATATCTTCCACTTGCATTTTTATTAAAAATTTTAAATTCAGAAAATCTATATTTTTTTTCATAATCCTTTGGTTTTTCAGATAATTTTTTTGTCCAAAGGTTCTCTCCTTCTGACATTATATTTGCGTTAAATATTTCAAAAGCTTGAATGTGGTAATATGCGCTCAACCATGGATATACTTTAATTTCATGAGGTGTAAATTTATCTTTTAACCATTCTGGATGTTTTTCTGAAACAAATCTTATAGACCAGTTTATATAATCATCTTTATTTCTTATCCAATTTTCTTTTATGGCTTCTTCGTATCCCTTTTTACCACCATGTTCCCAAATAATATGCTCTTTATGAGTCTTGAATGGTTTTCTTCCACAAGCTGCTGCACCTATCCCTTTTTTGGCAATATGTTTAACTAAAGTAATATCTTCGTATATCTTAAAAAGCTGCTCGTAAGCTTCTGCTATGGTTTTTCCATGTCTTGTTTTGTAATCAAGTAAATTAAAATTTGCTAAGTTTAGCAACTCGACATTAGTCGATATTAATTTACTTGTATCATATGAATAACCGAGGGCCATACACCCTTTGCCAACATGGTTAACATAATGCCCTTCTTTACTAATCATGCTAAGATTATAATCTAAATCCCACAAACCTTTTGCCCAAAGTTCTTTGTCTTGCATTAAAATTGCTAAGGCAAGTTCTGCAGAAGCAAATCTAAATCTAACACTTCCACAATTATTAACTTTGTGTTTTTTTCCACTCAATTTCATTGGATTATCAATTGGACAAAGTTTTGTTCTGCTTCGATTGCCGTCTCTAACAAAACGTTCAACCATTGCTTTATTTTTAAAATAGTTTTGGATGGTTTTATGCTGGTCTACTGTATAATTAAACTGATCATAATTAACTGCATAAAATGTTATAATTGGAGATAGATTACCCCATAAATTATAATCTCTTGGATTAAAATTATCTTTGCCTGATTTTTTATAAACCCATTTATCTTTGTCTGCAGTTGCTATATTAAAAATTATTTTCTCATATAACTTTATTCCACCTTCGAAATCTATAAGTGCATAATCCATTAAAGCATATACGCATCTTTTAAATATCTCTTCTTTAATTGTGGGGGTGGTTGGTACTTTGAATTCAATAATAATGCTTGTGCAAAAGTCTTTAGTTAATTTTTTTCCATCTAATTCTTCTTTCCAAACATAAGAAGTGTAATGCCAGTTATTGGCCATTACATTTATTCGATAATCTTTGTATCTTTGATAATCTTTTATAATTCTATTTATTTTGGGAAGTGGAACCTTTAAAAGCTCGCTAGATTTTACATGATCATCCATCATCTCTTTTGCTTCATCTGCATAAATCACTTCAGATGCTATTGAATTTGTGAAATTAAATAAAAATATAAAAAAAATGATTAAAAATTTAAACACTAGTTGATTATAAACATATTCTTCAAATATGTAATGTTATTATTTTAAATTTTTGTTAATTTAAAATTTTGGAATTTTATGATGACCTTTTTCATCCAAAGTTAATTCAAACTCATCAACAACTGTGCTTGTATCTAATGGAGAATATAAATGTGGGTACATATCACCATTTGAAGCTTGTTCCCAAAGCAAGTGTTCAAGCTTGAAAGCATTTACTCTCAATAAAACTAGGTTTTCTTTATTTGGAAAATGTTTTTTTAAGGTTTCCTCAACCTGATCTTCTTCAGAAAAATGAATATAGCCATCTTTAATATCTTTTTCAGATCCACCATAAGTTCCTGATTGCTTAGCTTTTTGCCATTCTTCTTTATCTATTACTTTAAAAATAAATTCTAAATTCATTTTACCAGGAAGAGTTAGGTCCTCTTAAAAATTCTAGTTCTTCTTCAGTAGACTCTCTTCCTAAAATTTCATTTCTATGTGGATATCTATGAAACTGTCTAATTACTTTTGTATGATCTTGCCAAAATTTTTTTATTTCGTTGTAACCTTCGTGTTCTCTTAAATATTTATTTAATAAATAATATGCCATCTCATGATCACTTATTTCTTCACTATGAATTAAAGGTAACAACATAAAAAATCTTTGATTTACATTCATGGCTTCTAAATAACCTGAATAAACTGCATCGTTTACAATCAATCTGGTTTTTTGATCTTGTGCAAAAGCCTTTTTATCATTTCTAAACATATTTCTAGAAAACTGATCAAATAAAATAACTAGTGCTAGACAACTCATAGGATTATCCTGCCAATCATCATATTCATTTTGACAAGCAAGTTCATAATCATTTAAAAAATTATCTTTAATTTTTTGATCAAACTTTTCATCTTTTTTGAAACGCATTTCAGAGGGAGTTTCTTTAAACCAGAAATCTAGAATTGTTTGCGCTCTTTCTGATATCATTCAGCTAAAGGCTTTAATAATTTTAATATTTTTTTATGATTTGCTTTATTGTTTGAGACAATAATATTTCCTCCTACTACAGGATTTTTATTTCCCCATGTAGTTACTATAGCCCCACTTGCTCTCACTATTGGCATAATCGGATGAATATCCCAAATTTTGTTTGCACATTGCGAAACCATTTCAAGTCTACCTTCAGCTAGTTGACAATATGTTAAAGCATCAAAACATGGAAATTGCATTCGATTTATAAATTTTTGAATTTTAGATTGTTGTTTTAGAGTTAATTGATTGTGAAATGCTGCAGCTAATTTTGCATTAGTAAAATTTAATTTAGAATTAACCTTTAGTTTTCTTTTTTTATTATTTTCAAAAACGTATGCAGTGTTTTTATTTACATTTAAATAATATTTTTTCATTTTAGGAAAATTTGCTAATCCTAAAATTGGTTCCCCATTATAATTTAATGAAATCAAATTACTCCAACTAGGATTGCCTACAACATATGATCTGGTTCCATCAATTGGGTCGATTACCCATGAAAACTCACTTTTAGTAAGTTTATGACCATACTCCTCACCAATGATTTGGTGGTTTGGAAATTTTTTTGAAATTTTAGACCTTATAAATTTTTCAAATGCTTTGTCAGATGTCGTTACTGGATCATACCCTTTACCTTTCATCTTATTAGTTATCTTGAATGGTTTATCTAATTTCGCGTAGTAAAATCTTGTTAAATCTTTAGCAAGTTGATTTAAAAAGCTTGCATATATTGGATATTTTTTTGAATTAAATTTTTTCACAGTGGACTCTTACTATTTAATTTATGTTGATTAAAGTTAAATTTTAAATAATCCTTGCCCTAGTAGTATGAAAATTGAGCTAATTGAAAATAAAGTTTATTTTAATAATGGATCTGAAAAAAAAGAAATTCATCCATTCTGGTTGCGTGAAAGGGCAAATGGTGAAGAATATTTAGATAAAGGAACTCAGCAAAGACTTTTTGATCCTACCTTTCTAAGTAATGATATTTCAATAAATAGAGCCAATATTAATGAAAAATATTTAGAAGTTGATTTTAATGATGGTGTTAATTCAAAATTAGAAATAGATAAAATTGCTTCTGAGTTTTTTAAAGAAGATACTGTAATTAGATCTATAGAAAAGACTAAATGGGACTCCACTCTAAAAAATATTAAAAATTTCGAATACCAAGAAAATTTTTATGAGAGTAAAGAAATGCATGATTTGCTTGTTTCATTTTACAAATATGGATTTGTAGTGGTAAAAAATATTCCAACATCAAAAAATTACATCGTGGAATTTGCTAATTCTATAGGAAGTGTTCGAAGAACAAATTTTGGTGAATATTTTGATGTAAAATCTAAACCTGATCCTAACGATCTTGCTTATACATCATTAGCTTTAGCACCACATACAGATAATCCCTATAGAAATCCTGTTCCTTGTATTCAGCTTTTACATTGTATTGAAAGTAAAGTTACAGGAGGGTTATCTACATTAGTAGATGGTTATACAGTTACTGAAGATTTAAAAAATGAATATCCAGAATTTTACAAAATATTAACAGAGGTAAAAGTAAGATTTAGATTTATTGATAAAGAAGTTATTTTAGAAACAATTTCTCCTTTAATTGAATTAAATGATGATAAAAGTTTTAAACAGGTAAGATTTAGTCCTAGATTAGACTATGTTCCTATTTTAGAAAAAGAAAAATTAGATCTTTACTATAGTGCGAGAAAAAAAATATCTGAAATGTATAATTCAGATAAATATAGAATTGAATTTAAACTCGAGCCAAAAGACTTAATGATGATGGATAATCATAGATTACTTCATGGACGAACAGTCTATGATGCAAATGAAGGAGAAAGATTTTTACAAGGTTGTTATATCGACTACGATAGTACTGAAGGAAAATTGAGACACTTAAAAAGAAAGTTTAATCTATAGAAATATTTTCTATTTGAGCTTCTGCATCTCTAATTGATTTTTCATAGTCTAAAGCCATTTGATCAGCACTAATTACTTCAACTTTTTCTATTCCAAAAAAGTTTAAAATAAATTTTAACCAAGGCGTTAAAAAATCCTCAGAGCTATTTAGTTTAGTTCCACCTGAAGTAATGACCAGATATGCTTTTTTGTTTTTTAATAGCCCTTCTCTTCTGCCATTAGGTTTAAATTTAAAAGTTTCCCCTATTCTAGCAGCTAAATCTGACCAAGCTTTAAGTGTTGCTGGAGGACCATAATTATAAATTGGGGCTGAAATAATAATAATGTCACTTTCTTTTAATTCTTTTACAAGCTTGTCGGAAAGTTCAAACATTTTTTTGTGTTCTTCTGTTTGATCTTTCTCGTCAATTTTCATTCCGGACTCTGTTAAACCACTTACAAAAAGCATCTCATCATCTAAATCTCTATAAATTACATCATCTCCTGGTTTTTTTATTTTATCTAAAAGTTTTTTTGCTAAAGCTCTAGAAGTAGAACCTTTTTTTCTAGCGCTGGAATCTATTTGATAAATTTTCATTCAATACACTAACCAAAATTTTGCATAAAAGGAAAGATCTTAATTATGTAAAAACCAATTACTTGTAATTGATTAGTTAAAATCAAAATTCCAGTTATAAGCAGAGTTATACCGCCTATTTTTGATATTAAATTAATATTCTTTTTGAAGTTTTTAGAAAATAATAAAAATCTTTGAATTAAGTATCCAGACAAGACAAAAGGAATAGCAAGACCTAATGAATAAGAAATTAACAAAATTACGGCTCTTGATAAAGTTTCTTCAATAGATGCTAAAGCTAAAATTGAACCCAAAATTGGACCTATGCATGGTGTCCACCCAAAACCAAAAGCAACACCAATTACATATGGAAATAGAATATTTCTTGATTCTTTTGCATCAAATCTTTTTTCAAAATTTAAATATGGAATATTGATTATTCCAATTAATTGAAGAGAAAAAATTATGATAACTATTCCAGCTAAAATTCTTAGCACTTCTGAATTTTGTAATAGTGCCTGTCCTAAAAATGATGCTGATGCACCTAAAATAACAAAAACAGTCGAGAAGCCTAAACAAAATAAAATTAGTGGAAAAATATTTATTTTTCGTTGATTTAAAATTTCTTGTAATGATTGACCGGAAATATAAGAAATATATCCAGGTATCAAAGGTAGAACACATGGAGACAAAAAACTTATAAGTCCTGCTCCAAAAGCAATTAAGTATTCAAACATTTATCCAGTATTTTTCATTGCTGCAGAGATACCTGCAATCGATGTCATTAAAGCATCTTCAAGAAATTTTTTATCTAAATTTTTATATTTTTTATTTGTTAATTTATTCATGACATTTGCCTGTAGTATATTTAACATCTCTGTATAATTGTTTCTTATAAATAAAGCTTTTCTAAATTCTTTTCTCTCTTTTACCACTTCCTTAGGAGTAATTTTATTATGCAATTTGACCAGTGCATCAAATTGAAATCTTAATTTCTTACCAATTCTCTTTAATGAAGGATCAGCTAAATTATTTTCATAAATAACTGATATTTCTGGATCCACCTTAGAAATTACCATATCCAAAATATCCATAGTTGATACAAAGTATGGCCAATTTCTTTCCATATCGGTCATTGTTCTTCTAAACTTTTTAATAGAACCATATCTAAGCGCTTCAGTGGTACCTAGCCAAGCTGGTAAAATTAGTCTAATTTGTGTCCAAGCAAATACCCAAGGAATAGCTCTTAAACTCTGAATATTATCAACATTCTTCCTTTTGGTTGGTCTTGATCCAATAGCAAGCTTTCCAAGTGATTTATGTGGCGTAACCGTTTTAAAGTAACGAATAAAATCCTGACTTTGATTTAGATATTTTCTATATGAAGATGTAGAAATTTCTGACATTTTTTGAATTAATTCACGCCAATTAGTTTTTGATCTTGGTGGAGGATTTAAAGAAGCATCCATTACAGAACCTATATAACTACACAAATTATACTCGGCTAAAGGTTTGTAACCGTACTTTTGTTGAATTACTTCACCTTGATCAGTAATTCTAATTTTTCCATTAACTGTTCCTGAAGGTTGTGATTTTAAAGTAGCCTGAATTGGACCACCTCCTCTTCCTGGAGATCCACCTCTACCGTGGAAGAAAACAAGATCTATCTTATATTTTTTTGCTAAATTTCTAAGCTCCTCTTGAAGTTTGTATTGATGCCAACTTGCAGATAGTTTTCCAGCATCTTTACTCGAGTCCGAGTACCCAATCATCACTTCCTGTTTTGACTTAATCATTTTTCTGTACCATGGAAGTTTGAATAAATTTTTCATAACGCTGTTAGCATTTTTTAGATCATCCAAAGTTTCAAAAAGTGGCACAACTCTTAATAAATTTTTGTTTTGTGCCTGCATTTGTAAAAAATAAACAGATAAGATATCAGATGCTGTTGAAGTCATTGATATTACATATGCACCTAGGCATTCAATTGGTGTTTTTGCAATCTGTTTGAAAGTATTCCAAACTTCTTTATTTTCTTTATCTTTTAATTTTATTTTATCTACAAAAGATTTTTTTTCTTTTATAGATTTATTTAATAATTTTATTTTTTCTATTTCAGTTAAAGAAGAATATTTTATATTTTTTTTCTTTTTAAAAATTTCGTTTAAAAGTTTTTCATGTCTATCTGCCTCTTGTCTTATATCTAATCTTGCTAAATTAATCCCAAAACACCTCACTCTTCTCATTAAATCTAATAAGTCTGCGTTTGCAATATGCTCTCCTCTATTTACTTTTAATGAGTTTCTCACTTCTCTTAATGGAAGAGTTATTTCGTTTTTATTTTGAATTAATTTTTTTTCATCTAAAGGTACATTTTTATTTAAATGATTTTCAATTAATTGATGGGTTAGTCTTACCTTGTCTCTAATTGGTCTCAAATAAACTCTATAAGGTTCATAACTGTTTCCTGTTGCTCTTTTAATTTTTGTAGAGCATTCTTCCATTGATAAATCTTGTATCAATTTAGTAAGTTCTTTCTCATATAATTTTGCAGCTTGCCATCTAGAAAATAAAATTACTTTCTTGGTTACTTCTGCAGTTACATTTGGATTTCCATCTCTGTCTCCGCCCATCCATGAACCAAATTGAATAGGATTAAAATCACGAGGCAAATCTTTCTTTAAATTTTTTCTAAAAATGTCGTTAAGTCTTTTGTAAACTTTAGGAATGGTATCCCACAAACTATCTTCTATTACGGCTAATCCCCATCTTGCTTCGTCTAATGGAGAAGGCTTTGTTCTTTTAAGTTCATCTGTTTTCCAAATTATTGCTATTTCTGAATATAGTTTTCTATCTAATTCGATGATTTTTGAGGGGTATTTTTTGTAGAGATGTCTTTGCTCCATAATTTCAATTAAATTTGCATATTTTTGAATTAAGGTTCTTCTTTTAACTTCTGTTGGATGCGCAGTAAGAACTATTCCAATATCTAGTTTTGTTGCTAAATTATAAATTTTATTATTTGTAATATTTTTATTTTTAAAAAGTCCCTCAATAATATCTTCGATAAATAAGTTTTGATTTTTGCTTTTAAAATATGGATTTTCATACTCATTTAATTTTCTAGAAGCATCCAATGACTCAGCTAAATTCATTAAATTAAGGATGTGTGAAAAAGCCCTTGTGATTTTAAAAGTTTTTTCTGGTGAAAGTTTTTTTACTTCCTTTGATATTTTTGAAAAAACTTTACTTTTATTTTTGTCTGATAAAGTGCTTTTTGATAATAATCTAAATTTTTCAACAATTTCAAAAAAAACTGAACCTTCTTGATCTTTAATTACTCTTCCTAAGAATGTTCCTAATAATCTAATGTCTTCTCTTAAAAGCTTTGTAGGTATTCGCTCATAGTAAAGATCTCTTTTCTTCATTACTTAATATAAATTTTTTTTGTAAAACTCCTTTTGCATTTGTTTTTACACTAAAAAAGAATCCTGAATATCTAAATTTTCGCAAATCAGCCTTGTCCATTCCTTTTGTTGCAGTTGAAACGTAGAGTTCTTGATTATTCTTGCCACCAAACGCACAATTAGTGATATTTTTTGCTTGAAAATGAATTCTATGAATTAATTTTGCTCTACTATTAAATACTGAGACACATGCCCCACGAAAATGTGCAACCCATAAATTTTTATTTTTATCTAAAGTCATTCCATCTGGAACTCCTTCCTCAGGTGTCAACTTTTTAAATATTTTTTTACTAATTATTTTGTTATTTTTATTTATCTTAATTTTATAGATAGTTTTTTTAGGACTATCAGTGTGGTAAAAGTTATGTTCATCAATAAATGCTGGACCATTTGTAATTCTATAATTTTTATCAACTCTAGTTAATTTAAGATTTTTATCTAATTTATACAAAGATCCTTTTTCAATTTTTCTTTCTAAATTATCCATGGTACCAAACCAAAGATTTCCAGCAGGATCGGTTTTACCATCGTTTATTCTATTTAACTTTATTTTTGGCTCTATAGGTATTGATTTTAAAACTTTTTTTGATTTTAAATTTTGAATTCTTAATTCACCTTGTAATCCTAAAATAAATATATGATCTTTTATATGAGCAATGAAACCTACTTCTTTATTAACTTTAAAGATTTTCTTATTTTTATTTTTGATATTTAATGAACAAATTTTTTTTTTCTTTATATCTACAAAATAAATAGAGTTATGCTCTTTAACCCAAAGTGTTCCTTCACCTAATGTACATCTTATTTTCCAAATTGGTTTAGGCTCTGTAGTTTTAATTTTATTCATTTACTTCAAACTCCTTAATAAAGTCCTCATTTGGGTTTATACCAATACCTACATTGTCTGTCACTGATGCAAATCCATTATTGTTTTTAACTTGATCTAAAATTGAAAAATTTTCTTTTGGTAAATCTGTAATAAAGATATTTTTCTCTGTTGTATCAAATTCTAACATAGATTTTGTTGGGAATAATCCACCTGGCATGTCAGGTTTTGCGGTCAATAAATGAAGATTTACTGCTATACTTACAGCAGATCCCCAAACATGATTAATAACAGGAACAAAGTTAGCCTGGGCCAAGGCTGCAACTTTCAAATATTCTGTAATTCCACCTAATCCACATACTTCTGGTTGAGCTATATCAATGCAATCATTAGTAATTAATTTATTCCATCCATACTTTGTAAATTCTGCTTCACCTCCAGCAACACTAGTTGATATATTTTTTTTCAATTCTCGATAACCATTGTAATCTTCGGGAGCAACGGGTTCTTCAAACCAATAAATATCTAGTTCATCAAGTCCTTTTCCAACATAAAGAGCATCTTTCAAATTATAAGCATGATTAGCATCCACCATTAATTTAAAATCTTTACCTATAGAATTCCTAACTGCTTGAACTAACTTTAAATCTTCTTTTGGACCTAATCCAACTTTCATTTTCATAGCTTTAAAGTTTTTTGATTTAATCTGTTTTGCTTCTTCTTGAAATAATGGAATTAATTCATCAACTGATTTTTTTTGTAACATCATTCCATATCCATACACAGGAACTTCATTATTACATTTTCCACCAACAAGTTGATAAAGAGGAGAGTTTGTTTTTTTTCCTAAGATATCCCATAGAGCTATATCCACTCCTGATAAAGCTTGTATTGGCATTCCTTTTTGACCACTATCCCTTAAAAGATTGTAAACTTTTTGCCAGATATGTTCTTTATTCAATGGATCTTCACCAATTACTAAAGGCTGAATTACCTTTTCAACTATATATTTATTAGCTAAAGCAATATTACCTGGACCGAAACACTCTCCCCATCCAGTAATACCTTCGTCGGTTTGTACTTCAACCAAATGAGCTGTACGGTGCTTATAATATTGTTGTGAATAACCTAATTCCTTCTCTAACTCATATCTAAGTACATGACTTTTAATAGAAGTTATTTTCACAAATAATTATAAAGCAACTACTTTAGAGTTTTGCTCTCCTAGGTTTTCAATTGATAATTTCATTGTATCACCAGCTTTCAAGAATTGTTGAGGTTTCATTCCCATACCAACTCCAGGAGGTGTACCAGTTGTAATAATATCACCCGGTTGTAATGACATGAATTTACTTAAATAAGAAACAATAACGTTAACATTAAAGATCATAGTGTTAGTATTTCCATTCTGCATTCTTTGACCATTAACATCTAAACTCATTTTAAGATTATTAATATCAGCAATTTCATCTTTGGTTACTAAGTAAGGTCCAATCGGTCCATAAGTATCATGAGATTTTCCTTTAACCCATTGACCCATCTTTTCTATTTGCCATTCTCTTTCGCTAATATCATTGACTAAACAATATCCTAAGATGTGATCTTGTGACTGAGCTTCTGAAATATGTTTTGTATGTTTTCCAATTACAATTCCTAATTCTACTTCCCAATCTAATTTTTTTGAACCAGAAACAATTTCGATATCATCGTTAGGACCATTGATACAACTTGTTGCTTTCATAAAAGTAATGGGTTCAGATGGAACCTCTGCCCCTGTTTCAGCAGCATGATCTGAAAAGTTTAAACCTATTGCAACAAATTTACCAGGTTTTGTAATACATGAGCCTATTCTTTCACTTGAAGATAATTCTGGAAGAGATGATAAATCAGCATTTTGTAATTTTGAAATAGTTTCAAAATTTAAAAAATCAGGATTTAAATCTGAAATATGTGAACTGATATCTCTGATTTTACCATCTTTATCTAAAGCTGCTGGTTTTTCTATTCCTTTTTGACCTACTCTTAATAATTTCATAATTGTCCTTTTTGTTATTTAATTATATTGAAATTCCACCATCAACTGAGAATGTTTGTCCTGTAGTAAATGTTGATTCGTCACTTGCTAGATAAACTGCAAAATCTGCTATTTCCTCTGCAGTCCCTAATCTTCCCATTGGTTGTCTTGCTATAAAATCTTTTTTTGCCTGAACTGGATCTGAGCTCTGGTTAACTCTGTCTTGCCAAGATGGTGAGAAAACTGTTCCAGGAGCTATGGAATTGCATCTAATATTTTGTTTAACAAAATCTATTGCTATAGATTTTGTTAAACCTATAACAGCACCTTTTGTTGTTCCATAAATAAATCTGTTAGGAAAACCTTTTAAGCTTGAAGCGCATGAAGACACATTAATTATGCTACCACCATTTTGTTTTACCATTAGTGGTAATATAGACTTACACATAAAATACATTGATTTCACATTTACATTTGATGAGAAATCCCAATCTTTTTCGTCACATTCAAGAATTGTTCCATGGTGAACAAATCCAACTGCATTGAATAACACATCTACTTTATCAAGAGTTTTGATAAACTCTAATATTGCATTGTTATCAGTTGAATCTAATTTGGTAACTTTAATATCTGGATATTCTTTGTTTAAGTCTGCTAATGTCTTATCATTTAAGTCTGTAGCTGTTACGTGAGCTCCTTCTTTATGAAATGCAATCGCTGTTGCTTTTCCAATTCCTTGTCCTGCTGCTGTTACAACAATTTGTTTCCCATTAAGTCTTCCGCTCATTTTTTATTTATCCTTTCAATCTCGTTATAAAGTGAACTGTGATCAGTGTTACCATGACCATTATCAACTAAAGTCTTATACATTTCTTTAACTAAATTTGAAATAGGTAAATGAGTATTATAGGAATTTGCGCATTCTAAAATATTATTCATGTCTTTCAAATGAGTATAAGTTTTACCCTTAGGGCTGAAATCTTTATCAATCATTCTTTTTCCATGTGTTTGAAGTATTTTGCTATCTGCCCATCCACCAGAAAGAGCTTTAATTAATTTATTAGGGTCGGCTCCAGCCTTTTCACATAATGTTATGGCTTCAGCAACAGCACCTATTGTAACCCCAACAACAATTTGATTTGCTAGTTTTGATACTTGTCCACTTCCAATTGGTCCAACTAATGTTGGGTTTCCCATTGCCTTTAAAATTTTTTCAGAATTATCAAAAACACTTTGTTCACCACCTACCATGATAGCTAGTGAAGCTTCTTCTGCACCGATAGTTCCTCCAGAAACTGGTGCATCTAAATAATTTACATTTTTTGATTTTAAATTAGTTCCATGTTTTGTTGCTGTTGTAGGTTTAACAGAACTCATATCAACAACTGTTGAGCCTGATTTTAAGTTGTCTAAAAAATCTGTACTAGAAGTTATTGCATCAACTGCACTATCATCAGTTAACATGGTAATAATAAAATCACTGTCCTTAACTACATCATTTATTGATTTTGAAATTTCTGCACCGAACTCTTTTAGTGGTTCTGCTTTTTCTATTGATCGATTAAAAGCTTTTAATTTAAATCCAGATTTTAATATATTTTTAGCCATTGGAAGGCCCATCAAGCCTGTTCCAATAAATCCAATTGTTATCATGGTTTAGGTTTAAATTCGTGGAAATTTTGTGTCATTGCTTCAGGGAAGAACATAACACATGCTAATACAATTAATTGAATTACTATAAACGGTGCAAAACCTCTAAAGATATCTGTTAAAGATATATGCGGAGGAGCGACCGATTTCAAATAAAAGGCGGCGGGCCCAAATGGTGGACTTAAAAATGAAACCTGCATATTTACACAGAATAATATTCCAAACCAAATCGGATCAAAACCAAGTGCAATCACTATAGGTAAAAATACTGGCATTGCTAATAATACAATTCCAACCCAGTCCATAAATGCTCCCATGATTAAGAACATAATCTGCATCATGAAAATTAAATACATTGGTTTTAAGTCATAAGCCAAAATTGTTTCTGCTACATATTTTGGACCACCAGCAAGAGAATAAGCTCCTGCTAAAACTGTTGCACCAAAAGTAATTGTCAAAATAGTTCCAGATGCTTTGAAAGTTCTTGTTAATGCATCTTTAAATAAAAACCATGTCAGTTCTTTTCTTGCAAAAATAATAATTAATGTAGCAACAACACCCATACCAGCAGCTTCTGTAATACCTGTTATTCCTGAATAGATTGAACCTAAAACAATTATCACTATTCCAATTGGTGGCAAAAGACCTGGTAGATAGGAAATTTTTTCTTTTAAAGTTAATGGTGGCTCATCACTTAATGGTGCAAGATGTGGTTGCAATCTTGTTCTAATTAAAATGTAAGTGATTATCAAACCTGAAATCATCAAACCTGGAACTATTGCTTCTTGAAATAACATTGTAATTGAAGTTTCTGTTGTCAATCCATAGATAATTAAAACAATAGAAGGAGGTATCATGGTTCCTAATGAACCTGATGCACAGATAATACCAATCGACATATCTTGATCATATTTTAATCTCAACATTTGAGGCAGTGCGATCAATCCTAATAAAACTATTTCTCCTCCAATAATTCCACTCATAGCAGCCATAATTGTTGCCATGATGGCAGTCACCACTCCTACTCCACCTCGAGTTTTTCTTAGCCACGCATTCAAGGCATCATATAAATCTCTAGCTATGTTCGAGCGTTCAAGTAAGGAGGCCATAAATATAAATAATGGCACCGATAAAAAAGAATAAGTAACAACTAGAGAATAATATCTTGAAAGTAAGATCCCTAAAGCATGTTCACCTATATATAAAAATACAAGTACCGCCCCCATAAAACCTGAGGCAAAACCCATTGGAACACCAATAGATATAAGCAATAATAATCCAACTATAAGTATTATCGAAAGTGATCCTATTTCCATTTTATTTTAATTCTTTAGAAGGGTCGTATTGTTTTTCTTTAGGATTTTTCCAATCAATTATTAAGTTATTTACTGATTGAACGGCAATAAGAAATACACATATTAGCGTAAGCGGCTTCATAGTAGCAGGAATTGGTGGATCCCAATAAGTAGCAAATCTCTCCCAATTTATAAACGATCTGTATGCATCTTCCATGCCCCCATAAATTACAGCTGCAGCAAAAAGAACAATAATAATTGTACTTATTAGATCAAAAATTCTCTGTGTTGGTCTACTTACCCAATCATATAACAATACTATTCTAATATGGCTTCTTAACCTTGTTGCATATATTCCACCAACCAAATAACAAACACCAGCCAACCACAAGCATAATTCGTTAGCCCACAAAGTTGGTTTAAATACAACGTACCTCATAAAAATTTCGTACATCATTACAAGTACTATTATTGGGATTAAATATTTGATTGTGTGGCTTAAAAATAAGGAAATTCTATCAATCCAATTTATTGGAAAATCATCTTTACTTGCAACTTTTTCATTCTGTTCTTGTAATTCTTTATCTATCATTAAATAAAAAAATTTTAAATTTAGCTAGAAGGGCCTTTTCAGGCCCCTCAAGATTCCTTTTATTACATAATACCGTTAGCTTTCATGTAAGCTGTATGTATGTCTATAAGAGCAGCAGCTTCAGGAGATTTCTTTTTCCATTCCTGCCAAGCATTAAGTGCAGCATTTCTGAACTTAAGTCTATCTTCTCTAGACCAGTCATGAAGTGTAACACCCATTTCTTTTAAAGCTTTAACTGCTTCTGCGTTTTTTCTCTCTACCAAGCTAGTGATTGTTCTACCAGCAATCTCGATACCTGCTTTCATCGCTCCTCTTTCATGAGGCTTTAACTTGTTCCAAACTTTTGTGTTACAAGCTAAATGGTCAGCTGGCATAGAGTGAAAACCTGGATATGTAGCATATTTATTTTGCTCATAGTGTCCACCTGCATAGTTAGTAGCTAGAGATGAATAGTCAGCGCCATCAATTAGACCAGTTTGTAAAGCAGTTGGAACTTCACCAAAGTCCATTACGATTGGCTTAGCACCTAGTGCTGTAAAGATCATACTTTCCATTCCTGGAGGTGATCTAAATTTAAAGTCTTTGATAGATGCAACATCTGGAATTGGTTTGCTAGAAATTAGAGACTCATGTCCTGGTATCCACCAACCAATTAAAGTCATTCCATATTTGTTGTAAAGTGCATCAACAGCTTCTTGAGCTCCTGGGAAATTCAAGAATTCATATTGTTGGTATGGGTTATCGTATCCACCCATTACATCACCTGCAAATTGGAACGCTGCATTTTTACCAGTTTGGTAACCAGCACCAGTCATATCACAATCGATAATTCCAGTTTGTGCAGAGTTAAATACCTCAGCAGATTTACCTGTTACTGAAGATGAGTAGAACATTTCAATTTTCAAGCTTCCACCAGAAAACATTTCTACATTTTTTGCGAACTGAGCCGCAACTTCACCATTTGGTGAACTAGCAGTAAAGTGAGTTTCAATCTTTAAAGTCTTTGCGTTTGCAGAGCCAAATAAAGCAACTGAAACCATAGCCACTGCTGCTAAAGTTTTAGATATTAATTTAAACATTATCTTCCTCTCGTTTATGTTTTTTCGGAAGTTAATCATAAATGATTTTCTATTTCAATTAAATCGGTTTAATTATTATATATAGAAATTATATATATTAACTAAACAACTTATAGTTGTTCTAAACTACTTCTGAAATGAGTGGATTTTTGTTGAAAAAACAGAAGATATTATCGACAGCCATCATACTCATAGCAAGACGTGTTTCGTGTGTCGCACTGCCAACGTGTGGAAGAACAAAACAGTTGTCTAAATTTAAATATCTCTTATCTAAATTTGGTTCATTGTTAAATACATCTAAGCCTGCAGCATAAATTTTTTTATTTTCCAATGCATCTATCAATGCATCATCATCAATTGTTGATCCTCTTGAAGTATTTATCACGACAGCATGTTTGGGTAATAAACTAATTGTATCTTTGTTTAGAATATATTTTGTTTCTGCAGTTGCTGGAGTGTGTATGCTTACGAAATCACAGTTTGGTAACATTGAATTTAAATCTGAATAATATTTTGCACCATCTTCTAAATCATCAGAAAGTTTATTCCTATTGTAATAAATTATTTTCATCCCAAATGCTTTTGCACATTTAGCTGCCATTCTTCCTATTCGACCCATGCCAATGATACCTAGAGTTTTGCCAGTGACTGAATTACCAATCATAAATTTAGTTAAATCAGGTTTTTGATTTTTCCAATTATCTGTTCTTACTAAATTATAAGCTTCACCAATTCTTCTTGATGCAGCTAAAATTAAAAGAATAGTAAGCTCTGCAACAGCTTCATTTAATACATTAGGTGTATTAGTAACTTTTATATTTTTTTCTAAAGCTAAGTTAATAGATATATTATCGTACCCCACACCTACCTGAGCTATTATTTTTAATTTACCATTAAGATTATTGAAAAAATTCTCTCCAATTTTATCAAAACCAGTAGAAATCATCCCATCATATTTGTTAATAATTTTAATCAACTCACTTTCAGGAATTGGTTCATCTTTTAGATTTAATGTTACGTCAAACTCTTTACTTAATTTTTCTTCTGCTAAATCTGAAATTTTTCTAGAAACTAATATCTTTGGTTTCATTTAATGTGAATCTCTAGGTAAACCTTTTGTATGAGATACATCTAAGTATTTTCCTCTAGAATTAATACATGCACCATCATCCAGTTGACCTACAGTATTCCTAAATATTTCTTGCCAAGGCGTTTGGTTATTTGGTTTAAATAATTTTTTGTTTTTTCTTCGTTTTTTAAATTCAGCTTGAGAAATCAACAAATCAACTCTTCTTTTATTTAAGTCTATTTTTATTTTATCGTAAGTTTTTACAATGCCCAGATCTCCACCTACTGCTGACTCTGGTGAAACATGAAGTATTGATGGGCTTTCTGATGTTCCACTCTGTCTTCCATCTCCAAGTGTTGGTAAATGTCTAATTCCTTTTTTTAATAATCTGTCTGGTGGTTGCATGTTAACTACTTCTGCTGATCCAGGATAACCAACAGGTCCACAACCTCTAATAATTAATAAAGAGTTTTCATCTATTTTTAACTTCTTATCATTAAGTCTTTTATGATAATCCTCAGGACCTTCAAAAACTATAGCTTTACATTCAAAAACATTTGGGTGCTTAGGATTTGATAAATACTGATCTCTAAATTCTTTGCTGATTACTGATGTTTTCATGATAGCGGATGAGAAAAAGTTGCTTTTCATAACTAAAAATCCAGCTTTTTCAGTTAATGCATTCTTAAATGTTTTGATTACTGTATTGTCTACATCAACTTTCTTTCTTAAATTTTCTCCTACAGTTTTTCCTGTAACTGTCTTTATTTTTGTATGAATTTTTTTGTTTTTAATTAATTCTTTCATTACAGCTGGTATTGCTCCAGCTCTATGAAAACTTTCCATTAAGTATTCTCCTGCAGGTTGGCAATTCACGAGTAAAGGAATGTTGTGCCCAAGTTTTTGCCAATCAGAAAGATCAAATTTAATTCCCATATGTTTTGCAATAGCACTTAGATGAGCTGTGCAGTTACTTGATCCACCTATAGCACTTGCAACTACTACTGCGTTTTCAAAAGCTTTACGTGTCATAATTTTTGAAGGAGTTAAATCTTCATGAACCATTCCAACAATTCTTTTTCCTGTTTCATAAGAAATTTGTTCTCTTTCTCTGTAAGGTGCAGGAATTACAGCCCCTCCAGGTAAAGACATACCCAATGCTTCAGCAACAGAGTTCATTGAAGAAGCTGTTCCCATAGTATTACAATGTCCAGCACTTGGTGCAGAAGATGCAACCATATCCATAAATTCCTCGTATTTAATTTCTCCTTTGGCTAACATTTTTCTTGCTTCCCAAACTACCATTCCTGAACCAGCTAATTTTCCTTTGTAAACTCCATCTAACATTGGACCACCTGATAAAACTATTGCAGGAATATTTACCGTTGCAGCTGCCATCAAAGCAGCTGGAGTAGTTTTATCACATCCTGTTGTTAGGATAACTCCATCAATTGGATATCCATACAAAACTTCAACTAGTGACAAATAAGAAAGATTTCTATCCAACATTGCCGTTGGTCTTTTTCCGGTTTCTTGAATTGGGTGGGTAGGAAATTCCATTGGAATCCCACCAGCTCTTCTAATTCCATCTTTTATTCTTTTACTCAAAGACATGAAATGCCTGTTGCATGGAGAAAGATCACTGCCAGATTGTGCTATTCCAATAATTGGATTTCCAGATTGTAATTCTTTTCTTGTAAGACCATAATTTAAATACCTTTCTAGATATAAAGCCGTCATGTCAGGGTTTTTTGGATTATTAAACCACTGTTGACTTCGGAAACTCTTTTTTCTTTTTTTAGGCATAATTAATATAATGGTCTGTTTAAGTTATTGGTTATATAATAAATTTATGAATAATCTAATAGTTTTAAATAGCAATGACAATGTTGGCGTAAGTCAATTTATCATACCAGAAAAAACAAAAATTGAAGGTCATGATATAAGTACATTGGATCCAATCCCTTTTGGTCATAAAGTATGTTTAAAAGAGATTAAAAAAGGTGATCCTATTATCAAATATGATCAAATTATTGGTTTTGCATTAGATGATATTAAGCCTGGTCAGCATGTTCATTCACATAATTTAGAATTTAGAGAGTTCAAAAGAAATTTTAAAGTCACAGATAAAAAACATATTATTGATGAAAAAGCAGACACATTCTTTAATGGAATTTTAAGAGATAATGGACAGGTTGCTACTAGAAATTACATTGGAATTGTAAGTACTGTTAATTGCTCAGCAACTGTCACTAAGATGATCGTTGAGAGGATTAAATATTCTGACATTTTAAAAGATTACCCAAACATTGATGGCATAGTACCAATTACTCACTCGACAGGATGTGGAATGAATACTGAAAGTGAAGGAATGCAAATTTTTCAAAGAACTATTGATGGATTTAAAAATCACCCAAATTTTTCTCACGTTTTTGTTATAGGTTTAGGATGTGAATGTGCACAAGTCAGTTTGTTTGATGAATCATTAAAGAAACATAACCGAATTCATTTTCTAACTATCCAAGATGAAGGTGGGACTAAAAAAATAGTAGAGAAAGTATTGTCTCAAATTAAAAATTTACTTTCAGAAGCTAATCATGTTCAAAGAACTTCGCAACCAGTAAGTCATCTAACTTTAGCTCTTCAATGTGGTGGTTCTGATGGATATTCAGGAATAACTGCAAATCCTGCATTAGGAGTTGCGGCAGATCTCTTAGTTAAAAAAGGTGGGAGTTCAATTTTATCTGAAACACCAGAAATTTATGGAGCAGAACATTTATTAATTAATAGAGCTAATTCACAAAAAACTGCTGACAAACTTCTAAAAAGAATTGAATGGTGGAGACACTATACAACAATTAACAATAGTTCTATGGACAATAACCCTGCGCCAGGAAATAAAAAAGGTGGTCTGACAACTATATTAGAGAAATCTTTAGGTGCTGTTGCAAAAGGAGGAAATTCTATCCTTCAAGATGTATTGTATTATGCTGAACCTTTAAAAAATAAAGGTTTCAATTTTATGGACTCACCTGGATATGATCCAGTATCTGTTACTGGACAAGTTGCATCAGGTGCGAATGTAATTTGTTTTACAACTGGAAGAGGATCTTGTTTTGGATGTAAACCTGTACCAAGTTTAAAACTCTCAACTAATTCAGCAATGTTTAAAAATATGTCAGAAGATATGGATATAAACTGTGGAACAATAGCTGAAGGAAAAGAGAAAGTTGAGGAAGTTGGTCAAAAAATATTTGAATTAGTTGTAAATACTGCATCAGGAAATAAATCTAAGAGTGAAATTAATGGCTACGGTGACGAGGAATTTAATCCTTGGCAAGTTGGCGTTGTAATGTAATTAATTTTTGCTGTGCCTCAACAAACATCCTTGATTAACGTAATTTTATTAGCTGCCGGTGGTTTTTTTATGTTTGTGTGTATGGACTCAATGGCAAAATACCTTGGGACTGTTATGCCAATTACTCAAGCAATTTGGGGAAGATTTTTTTTCCACTTAATTTCTTTAATTGTATTTTTTTTAATTTTTAAACCAAAAGTAAATTTAAAAAAAAATTTTAAAGTTCAAATTATAAGATCAACTTTAATGGTTACTGCTACTTCATTTATGTTTTATTCTTTACAGAAATTTGACTTGGTAGATATTTATGTTGTTTTCTTTACAGCTCCTTTAATCGTCTCATTACTTTCGGCATACTTTTTAAAAGATATATTGACATCCAAGGGTATTATTTTGATGTTGCTTAGCTTTGGATCGATCATTTATTCATTAGGGCCAAGTATGAGAATATTTAGTGTTGATTTAATTTTTCCAATTGTTCCACCAATTTGCTGGGCTCTATATCAATTTTTTACTAAACTAGTATCAGGTGATAACGATCCTTTTGCTGCAATTTTTTATACTTCGATTCTGGGCGCAATTATTTTTAGTATATTTATATTTTTTAATTGGGTCCCATTAGAAAAAAATATCTTCTGGCTGTATTTAATATTACTTGGTGCGGCAGGTTTTGTGAGTCATTCTTTGATTATCTATGCAATTCAGCTGTCTAATTTATCTTTTGTTACAAATTTTCAATATTCTCAATTAGTTTGGTCTACAATTATTAATTTCTTAATTTTTGGGGTACCCTTTGACTATAATAAAATAGTTGGTGTGATAGGAATTATTGTTTTTGGTATAATGTTCATAAGAACAGAAGGTAAAAAAAGTAAATAAAGAGGATTGAATGAAAAATATAGGTTTTATTGGTGTGGGGTATATGGGCTATGGGATAGCAAAAAATATTTTAAAAAATAAAAATAAACTTTTTGTCATTGCTAATAAAAATAGAAAACCAATTGAGAAAATTGTTAGCGAGGGAGCTGAAGAGGTAAAATCTTTTGAGGATTTTTCTAATAAAAATTTAGATGCAATGTTTATGTGTGTTACCAATACTCCTATAGCAAAATCAATATCAGAAAAAATTTCTGCGATTTTAGATAGCAATACTCTAATTATTGATATCACTACTCACAATAAAACTGGCTCAATGGAGACAGAAGCAATATTCGATGCAAAAAAAATAAATTATGTTGAGTGTCCTGTAATGGGAGGTCCCGTTCAAGCAGAAGAAGGTATTTTAGGAGGAATTGTTGGCGCTTCAGATGAAAACTTTAAAATTGCTGAGCCATACTTTAATTTTTTCTGTAAAGAATATTTTCACTTTGGACCTGTTGGAATGGGAGCAAAATCTAAGCTTTTAAATAATTTTTTATCTCTTGGAAATGCTGCATTAGTTAATCATTTAGCTAAAAGTGCTACGGAGATGGGTTTAGATTTAAAAAAAGTATTTGATGTTGCAAAACTTGGTTCTGGAAATTCTGCAGCTCTAAATAGAATTTTTGATAATCTGTTAAAAGGAGATTTTACAGGCTTTAAATTTACTGCAAGTAATTCAGTTAAAGATTTAACTTACATTCAAGATCTTTTAAAAGATTTTCCTGAGGCTGAAAGAGTTGCTGAAGTAAATAAAAACTATTTCCAAAAAGCTGTTGATGACGGTTATGGTGAAAATTTTATTAGTGAATTAATAAATAAAAAATAATTTTAGGAAATAATTTAAGTTACCGGGAATCTACTAAAGCAGTAGGTTGTATTCAACAAATATATTTTTATTAAATATAGATAAATTTATTGAAAATAATTTTTATATAATTACCTTTTTACATTAAGGAGGTTTATGTTAAAATTACTACCACCTGATACTTAGCTGAAGATCTTTAGATATAAAAAAACTTAAAATAATAAAATCCGTTAGGATTAAATGCCAAAGAGGCGATAAAAAGGGAGCTCTTTAGGTATCAACTAAAGAGCGAACCCTTAAAAATTAATTATTAGACTTTAATATTTCTAGTGGCAGTGGAGCTTCTGGGTATTTTTTTTGACACAACTTTTCATAGTTTTCACAAAAACTCATGACTGTTTTTTGAACTTCTTTTTTATTTTTATTTGAAAAATTAAGCTCTTTAATTAATTTACTACAATTTTTTTCTAATTCTTTTATTTGCTCTCCTGAAAAAAATTCTCCAGTTTCTATTTCCCAATATGTGTCTTCAAGCTCATCTTCAGTTAAATCATTTAATTTTTTTTGTAATAATTTAATTGTTTCATCCTCAGTTTCTTTATCTCTCATAGGAGAGTTCTTAAGTTTTCCAAGGCATTTATCTCTTAATCCATCAATGAAGTGAAAATAGGGTTTACCCTCTGAAAAATCTCTAAAATGGTTTGTGTTAAAATACTTATCAATAGCTGTTTCTGTTGAAACTTTTTCTTTACCTTTAATTATAGCTATTTGAACATAAACTTCTTGGCTAATATATTCTTCAATATGATCTTTAACTTTTTGAGGTATCATTCTAACTTAGTAACTAATGTTCTTCTCGATACCTGTTATGACAAGCCTTACAGTTACTCCACATAAATTTAGTTAGTGTGCCCCGAATATCATCCGAATCCTCTATTACGGATACAAGTTTTATCATATCATCAGATGCTTTTGTCATTAATGCATTAAAAGCATCTTTTTCCTCCCAAACAGTTGGTAAAGCCTCGGTGTCAAATTCATCTTCAGTATTTTCGGGAAATAGATCTATTAAAACTTTATAATTTTCACTCATTTCAATCATTAGTTTTTTTGCTTTTTCAAAATCACCTTTTGATGAAAAAGCTTGTACCCTTTTTGCTGTACTATAATTTTTACTAAACAACGCTTGTCTACTTTTAACAATCTCTTCAACTGTTAGCTCAGCTTGACTAGATGAGACGAAAAATAGGCTTAAAATTGAGAATAAAATTATTTTAATATATTTTTTTATATGATTAAATAAATCATGCATGTAACAAATACCCTAACAGAGTATGGAATTATATCAAAAGCGTTACATTGGCTCAGTGCAATTATTCTTTTTATACAAATACCTTTGGGTTTTTATCTAGTTGATTTAGATTTTGGTGAACAAAGAATAACTATTGAAGATATTCATGTTACGTTAGGTTTAATTCTTTTTTATATAATAATAATAAGATTAATAAATAATATACTTAATCCTACCCCAAAATTAGATCCTAGTATTTTTAAAGGACAAAGGTTTCTAGCAAAAATGAACCATGTACTTTTATATATAGCTATTTTATCAATAACAATTTCAGGAATATTAAAAAAATTATTTAATGGGGAAACGTTAACAATATTATTTAGAGAAATTCAGATTAATGAAAATTTTGATTTAGCAGATCAGTTTTATGAAATTCATATCTTTTCAAATTATACCCTTATCGGTTTAATAGCGCTTCATATAACTGCTGTTATTATTCATAAACTATTTTTTGGGGACAATTTACTAAAAAGAATTCTTTAATTTTAATGACAAGCAATTCCAAACTTTTTTAATCTCCAGTAATTATAAGGCCAAGGAGTTAAAAAACCTACAACCAACATAATTGGTATCACCCACCATGTTAAAATAGCACCTCCAGTTAAAACGTAGTCAGTTAAATTCATCATGATTTCCATGCTAATCATTGAAATTAAACTCATACCACAAGCTGTTTTGAATGCGTTAACAAAATTAAAATTTTGTGTCATTAAAATTATTGTTTCTAAAATAATACTTGTGATCAATCCGTTGATTATTGCTAAGATCATTATTCCTAAAACCGGAAAAGGGATTTGAGTTAATTGAAAAAATAATATCGTTCCAAAGTCTCCAATCGCACAACCTAGTACACACCAAGCTGTATTTTTTGCACTTCTTTTCCAGGTATGTCTACAAGACCAATGAAATGTAGAGGTATTCATTATAATTTGATATTAATGATAAATGATTTTTAGACAAGTTTTCGATAATAAATCATCAACTTATACTTATTTAATTGCGTCGGCAAAAGGTCGCGAGGCAGTCATAATTGATCCAGTAATTGAAAATGTTGAAAGCTATATTAAGTTACTTCAAGAATTAGATTTAAAACTAGTTAAAGTAATAGATACACATATACATGCTGACCATGTAACTGGTGCGACTAAACTTAAGCAAGCAACAAATTGCTCTACACTTATGGGAGAACATACTCCCGCTGATACAGTAGAAATTAAAGTAAAAGATGATGAAATAATAAAAATTGACCAAATAGAAATCAAAGCCATATATACGCCTGGTCATACTTCAGACAGTTATAGTTTCTTAATGGATAGATATTTATTTTCAGGAGACACGCTTTTAATTAATGGGACAGGTAGAACTGATTTTCAAAATGGTAGTTCAAAAGATGCTTATAATTCATTATTTAATAGATTGTTAAAATTGCCTGAGGATACAATTTTATATCCTGGTCATGATTATAACGGCAAAGAATCTAGCACAATTGGTAATGAAAAAAAATTTAACCCAAGATTACAGGTTAAAAATGTTGATGAGTATGTAGAACTTATGTCAAACCTAAATTTAGCAAAACCAAAATTAATAGATATTAATGTGAGTAGAAATATAAAATTAGGTGCTAATTAAATACTACAAATATTAAAAACCAATAAGAAACTAATCCAGCTGAAATTGTTGCAATAATATTTTTTGATAAATAACCTACAATTACAGCAACTAATGCTCCAAAAATTTTAGGATCATTTATTTCTATAAAAGTTCCAAAATCATTTATAAATATTCCTGGAAATATTATTGCTGGAAACACTGCCGAAGGAACATATTCCAACACAGCTTTGATTTTATCTCCCAACATATCTCTACTTATTAAAGCGATCATAGTCATTCTAGTAAAGTAGGTTAATATTCCAGCAAAAATAATTGCAGTAAGTGTCATTTTTTTAACCTCAATAAAAGTGCAGCTACAAATAAAGCAATTATTGGTGAAATAATTATGTAAGATTTAAATGGAGCATCAAAAAATAATAATGAGCTTAAACCACAAGTAATCATAACAATTACATGATCTATTTTTTTTAAATCCTGAACAACAATTGCTATAAACGTTAGGGGAATAGCAAATTTTAATCCAAGTTCTTCTGGAACAAATGATCCTAAAACAATTCCTGATAAAGTTGCTATCTGCCAACAAACCCACATTGTGCATCCTGTACCAATTAAATGATAATGTAGAAATTCTTCATTTCTATTTTTTTTGAAAAATTTATTAGATTCAGCAAATCCTTGATCCACAACAACATAAGAAATTAATAATTTTTTAATGAAAGATAATTTTTCTAAATATTCAGATAACACTGCTCCATATAGTAAATGTCGAGAATTTATAATTCCAACAGAGGCAACTGCTACTAGACTAGATGCACCACCTGACAACAACTGTAAAAAAACTATTTGAGAAGCTCCTCCAAAAATTATGAACGACATTGCATAAACCAAATATGGATCAAATCCAAGTTCTACCCCAATTGCTCCACAAATTATTCCAAATGGAATTACTGAAAGCATATGTGGAGAAATATCTAACATGCCACGAGTAAATAATTGTTTTTTTGTAAGCATTTGCTTGTTTTATTAAAAACAAACTATGTGATCAATATTAATCGGTCTTTTAATTCCAAACTTTTCATCGGCTTCATGTTGGTGTTCATGATGAGAATGAACAAAAACTGGTATTAATAAATTGCTATTAGTTTTCAAAGTATAAATAAAGTTTGTTCCTCTAAATTTTCTATCAACTACTTCTAGTTTTAGATTGCTTTTATCATCATGCTCTAGGTCCTCTGGCTGTAATAATAATTTTACATTTGAACCTTTGGGATAGTGCTTAATGAAATTTCCTTTTATTGTTCCAAGATCTTTGTTTTCAAGTGAATTTTCGCCTGTTACTTTTGCTGGAATTAAAATTCCACGATTTAAAAAATTTACTACTTCGATTGAGTTTGGAAAGTGATAAACGTTATAAGGATCATCAAACTGTTTTATTTGGCCATCTAAAACAATTGCACATTTATTTCCTAAATAAAAAGCCTCATAAGAATCATGTGTTACAATAATTGTTGTGATTTTTAGTTTACTTAAAATTTTTTTTAATTTTACCTGAATTTCTTCCTTAAAACTTTGATCAACATTTGACAAAGGTTCGTCTAACAATAAAAGATCAGGTTTTGTTAAAAGAGATCTTGCAAGAGAAGCTCTTTGAGCTTCACCAGCACTTATTTCGTGGGGATATTTTTTAAGTATTTTTGAAATATCAAGAAAATCTATAATTTCCTTAAATGTAAGTTTCTTGTTTTTTTTTGTTGCATTTTTTTCGGCACCTAATTTAATATTCTTTTCTACTGTATAATGTGGAAACAAGCTGTTATCTTGAAAAGATAAAGATATATTTCTATCTTCAGGTTCAACATGTTTATCTTTAGATGACATTAAATTACCATTTAATTTAATTGAGCCTTTTTCAACTTCTTCTAGACCTGCTATTGTTCTTAGAATTGTTGTTTTTCCAATTCCTGATGGACCTAAAATACATAAAGTGTCTCCTTCATTTTCAATATCAAATGAAGCATTTTTAACCTTAGTTTTTCCACCAATTATAAAATCAACATTTTTAATTTCTAAAAATTTATTTTTCATTCTTCTCTCAAAATATACTTAGATGTAAGCATAATAAATATAGTTGCAATTAAAATTAAAAATAATGAAGGAACAGCTGCAGCTTCTAATAAGTCCTCTGAAGCGGATATATAAGCTGTAGTTGCAAAAGTTTCAAAATTAAAGGGTCTTAATATCAAAGTGATTGGTAGCTCTCTTATAATTTCTAAAGAAATCAATATAGCCACAAATAAAAGCGAATTTCTTAAAAAAGGTATATGAATATTTAAAAAAGTTTTCTTTTTGGAATAACCAAGTAAATATGAACTTTCATCAACTGAAATATTTATTTTTTCATAACCAGATTTTATTCCATTAAATGCTAAAGAGTAAAATCTTACAAAATAAACTAAAACCAAACCAAGAACAGAACCAATAAAGATTTTTTTAATAGACAAAAATCCTAGAGTTTTAACAACATTATCGTCAAACCAAGCGATAAAAGTTATAAAGGCTACAGCTAAAATAACACCTGGAATAGCATAACCTGAGATAGATATAGTTGATAAAAAGTTTAAAATCTTATTTCTAGAAACTCTATTTCCATAATTTGAAATTAAAGAAAATAAAATCAACACTATGCTAGATAAAATTACTAGATAAATCGTATTTAAAGTAAGTGAAATTATATCAATATCAAAAAGATTTTCTGGAAATTTAATTGTCCAATATAACATTTGACTTAATGGAAATAAGAAACTTAAAAAGAAAATAATAAAACAAAACAAAAATGCAAAAAAAGATTTTTTTCCAGTTAAAGTAATTTTTTCTTTATGTTTAAACCCACCTCTTGAATTAAAATGATATTTAGCATTTTTTCTTGAAAAATTTTCTATTATAAAACATGCAAAAATAAATATTAGTAAGAAAAAAGATAATCTATTTGAAAATGCTAAATCATCAAATGTAATCCAAGAATTATAAATACCTGTGGTTAGAGTATTGATTGAGAAAAAATCAACTGCACCAAATTCAGCTAATGTTTCCATTGCAACAAGTGACAATCCAGCAATAATTGCAGGTCTAGCAGCTGGTAATATCAAAGAATATAAAGATTTAAATTTAGAAAAACCCAAACTTCTCCCTAAATCAATGAGGTTTTGAGATTGATATAAAAATGATGCTCGAGAAAGAATATACACATAGGCAAATAATGAGAATGAAAGTGAAAGTACAGCCCCAAGAAGACCATCAAACTTTGGTATATATTTATTATATTCCCCTTCTCCAAACAAATTTATCAATATTGTAAAAGCTGTACCATAATTTTCAAAAAAGGCTGTTAAAGAATATGCATAAATATATGGAGGCACAGCAAAACCAAGTATAAGTGACCATTTAAAAAAATTGCTAAAAGGAAATTTATAAAAAGAAACTAAATACGCACATGTTGTTCCTATTATGAAGGTCAGGGCCAAAACGCATATTAATAAAATGAAGGAGTTAAAAATATATTCAAATAAAAAAGTGTCTTTTAATATTTGATAATAATTTGAAGTTTCTTCAAAAAAACTAAAAAAAACTGTAAATATTGGTATCAATACACCTATTGAAACTAATAAAGAAGATAGAACCCATATGTTTAAATTTTTTAACATTAAGGGCCTTATAATAGAAAAAAAACTTTTTAATATAGTTTTACTTTGATGCAGAAAGATATTTAATTGTATTTTCTGGTGTTGTTTCTGTATACGGATCGTCATCTGAACCTGAATTATTAATTCCTGGTTCCTGCCACCATTTTTCAATGACTCCATCTTTTACAATGGCCATATATCTCCAACTTCTTTGTCCAAATCCGTCATGATCTTTAGAAATTAACATTCCCATGTATTTTGTAAAAAGTCCTGATCCATCTGGTATGACTTTAACCTTAGAAATATTCATCTTTTTAGCCCATGCGTTCATTACGTATGAGTCATTTACTGAACAACAATAAATTTCATCTATACCTAATTTTTTTAATTCGACAGCATTTTTCTCAAATCCAGGTAATTGTTGAGATGAACAAGTTGGAGTAAAAGCACCTGGTAAACTAAATAAAATTACTCTTTTGTTTTTAAAAAAATCATCAGTAGACTTGTTTGTCCACTTTCCACCAATTGCACATGTAGCTTCATTTTCTGAGCTATCACCTTCTCTAATTCTAAAAGTTACGTTTGGTATTTTGAAACCTTCAATCATAATTTTTTAGTGCCCACGACAATTTCTAGGAAAGGGTAAATATCCTAGAGGAGAGTGACGTGAGCACATATCTAGAAAAATATATATCATCATTTAAAAGGAGTGAGGATGTCTAGGGCCTCGTCTTTATTAAGTTCTGATAATTTTCTATTATTTATTTTTCTTTTAATTTTTTCACACTCTGACGAGCATGGCTCACATGTTATCTGACCCGCGTGTGAGCCGTCCTCATCAGAAGAATTATTTAAATTAAAATTAAATAAATTCTTTTTCACTTTGTGTTTACTTCCAACCAGCAGCTGTCATTACTTCTAACGCAGCAGCTTGATTTTTTCCATAACTAGAAACTTTAGTTGCTAGATCTTGTTTAAAATCTAAACCTAAATTATTTACTACTAATGGACTTGGAGAAACACCACCAATCATTGGAAACTCAAACGTATTATTTGTAAAGTGTTCTTGTGATTCTGGTGATAATAAAAAGTCAACAAGTGCAATAGCATTTGCTTTATTAGGCGCTCCCTTAACTAAAGCAGCACAACTAATATTCATATGTGTTCCTCTGCCTTGTTGATTGGGGAAAAACGCTTTAACTTTTTTAGCAGCTGCTTGTTGTTCTGCACCTTTGTTACCGGACAACATTAAAGCTAAATAATAAGTATTTGCTACAGCAATATCAGCTTCACCAGCTGCAACTGCCATAATTTGAGCTCTATCATTACCTTTAGGTTCTCTAGCCATGTTTGCAACAACACCTTCGGCCCACTTTTTAGTAGCTACTTTTCCATTATTTTCAATTAATGATGCTACAAGAGACTTGTTATAAATGTTGCTTGACTTTCTTATTACCAATCTACCTTTCCATTTTGGATCAGCTAAACCTTCATAAGTTAAACCTGATAATTCAGCACCACTTACTCTTTCAGGCGAGTAGTAGATTATTCTTGCTCTTTTTGCTACACCGACCCACTTAGTTGTTCTAAAGTTTTTTGGAACAGATGCTTTTATTGTTGCAGATGTTAGGCCGCTTTGAAGCAAACCTTTAGAGTCCATAGCACCACATCTTCCTGCATCTGCAGTAATATAAAGATCAGCTGAAGAATCTACTCCTTCTTCGGCTATTCTTTTTTCTAAGGCTCCTGATTTACCATTAATTAAATTTACTTTAATTCCTGTAGCTGCTGTAAATTTTCCATACATTTCAGCATCAGCCTTATAATGTCTTGCATTAAAAATATTTACTTCACCAGCAGCAATAGCTAAACCAGATGAAAGCATAGATAAAATTAATGCTAAAATTGATAATTTTCTCATTAAACTCCTTAATTATATAGTTTTATTTGAGAATGATAACTATTCGCAATGATAATGATTATCAATCGCAATAGTGTCGCATATTGCAAATTTCTTAAGTATTTTATGTGTTTTTAGAAATATCTATTTCCAGTCACCTATTTTACTAAATAGGAAATTTCTGAAAGCCTGAACTCGAGCTGTATTTTTCAAGGATTGAGGGTAAACAAAATGAGCTTCTGTTATTGGTCCTTCTATTTTTGGAAGCACTTTAATGACATTATTAGAATTTGATACTAAATATTCTGGAAGTGCTGCTAATCCAACTCCAGACTCAACCGCCAACAATAATCCCATTACACTATTTACTTTCATTATTGTTTTTCTTTTCTTTCCGTCATGCATTCCAATTTTTAATGCCCAATCAGGATTATAAACTGGTGAAGGAGCACCTTTTCCAAAAGAAATGAATTTATGTTTATTTAAATCATTTATTGTCTTTGGCATTCCATTTTTTTCTAAGTATTTATTTGATCCATAAATATAGTACTTAATATCAACTAATTTCTTCTGAATATAATTAAGCTGTTTTGGCCTTCTCATGAAAATTCCAATATCGGCCTGCCTTGTACTTAAGTCTAATTCTTTATCATCAAAAACTAACTCGATTTCGATTTCAGGATTTAATCTCATAAATTCTTGAATTCTAGGTGTTAACCAGTGAGTACCAAAACTTCTAACTGTTGTTATGGTTAATTTTCCTGTTGGTTTATTTTTCTGATCACCCAAAGATGTTTCGACTTCTTTTAACTTGCTTATTACTTCATGCGCAGTTTTAAAAACATATTCACCATTTTCTGTAAGAGTTAATCCTCGCGCATGTCTCTCAAACAATTGTACTTTTAAATCTTGCTCTAAAGATTGTATCTGTCTACTAATTGCAGATTGGCTAAGGTTTAAATTAACAGTAGCATTCGTAAAACTTCCAGCTTCAGCCACAGCATGAAAAATTTTTAACTTGTCCCAATCCATTATTTATTTAAATCAACTAATACCCTTCCAGAAATTTCGCCTTTTAAAATTTTTGGATAAGTGTCAATTAATTCCTCCAAACTAACAGTTGAGACAGATTTTTCTAATATATCGAAGTCAATTAATTTTGAAGCTTCCCCCCAAATGAATCCTCTTCTTCTTATACTACAATTAGCAGAGTCCATGCCCCAAACTTTAATACCTCTTAACATAAAAGGAAGTAAATTTGTATTAAGCTCATTGCTGTTTGCATTTCCACAAACTGCTATAATTCCATTTGACTTTGTTTGAGATATTGCGTTTGCTAAAATTTTTCCACCGACCGTATCAACTACTCCGTCCCACAGACCTTTGTCTATTGGTCTTGGATCTTTATCAAATTCAGCCCTATTTATAATGTTTTTGGCTCCTAGTGATTTTAAGTAATCTGATTTAGAATCTTTTCCAGTTACTGCGCTTACATTGTATCCTAATTTAGTTAGAGCCATCACAGCTACACTTCCAACGCCGCCTGTTGCACCAGTGACTAAAACATCATTAACTTTTTCTCCTAACAAAATACTTTCTCTTGCTTGAATAGCAAAAGCACTCATTAATGAAGTAAAACCTGCTGTTCCTAAAATCATTGTCTGCTTACTTGTTAAACTATCTGGTTTTTTAACCAAAAAATCTCCACTTACTTTTGCAATTTGTGAATATCCACCAAAAAAAATTTCTCCAACTCTAAATCCAGTTAAAATTACCTCATCTCCTTCTTTAAATTTTGAATTTTCGCTTTCAATAACTTTTCCTGAAAAATCTATTCCTGGAATATGTGGAAAATCTTTAACTAAACGTCCACCATTTTTTAAAATCATTCCATCTTTAAAATTAAGATCAGAATAATCTACTTTTACAGTTACATCTCCATGCTTTAAGAAACTTTTGTCTAAAGATTTTACTTCACGAGAAAAATTTTCGCCTTCTTGGTTAAGGACTATTGCTTTGAATTGATCTGACACACTAATCTTTTAACGTAGTGCTGATAAATCGTAAATATCTATTTTGATAACTTAAATCTTCTTTGAATTGACCTAAGTAAAAATTGGTCACTGTTGTTGCTTGTTCTTTTTTAATACCTCTCATAGTCATACACTGATGAGTTGAATCTATTGTAACAGCTACACCTTTCGCATCCAAAGCTTCCATCAAAGTATTTGCTATCTGAACTGTTAATCTTTCTTGTGTTTGTAATCTTTTTGAAAATATTTCAACTACTCTTGCAATTTTACTTAATCCCACAACTCTTTCATTGGGTATATAGGCAACATGAGCTTTTCCTATTATTGGAGCCATATGATGTTCGCAGTGACTTTGTACTGAGATGTTTTTTTGAACAACCATGTCACTGTAACCTTCGACATCACCAAAAGTTTTATCTAATACTTTTTTTGCATCCTCATTGTAACCTTGAAAGTATTCTTTGAATGCTTTTACAACTCTTTTTGGAGTTTCTAGTAACCCCTCTCTCTTAGGGTCTTCCCCCATCCAAGATAAAATGGTTCTAATAGCTTCTTCAGCTTCTTTATCTGAGACCTTTTTTGAATCTAAATTTTTGTCGTCTGTGTCTTTTACTAATTTCATAGCGCCTTTTTATACAGTAATTACCTTAATTTAAAAATATTTAATATATTTAGATATGTGCTACATAATCACCCCGTATGTTCAAAAAAAGAGAAAATATCTATGATATTGAAGAAGGAAATCTTCTATCACCAAAATTTGATAATGATGGGTTAATTCCAGTCATTACTATGTGTTCAAAAACTAAGGACATTTTAATGCACGGGTATATGAATGTAGAAGCTCTTAAAAAGACAATTGAAACTAAAGAAGCACACTATTTTAGTAGATCAAGAAAAGCTATCTGGCACAAAGGTAAAACAAGTGGTTTTACGCAAAAGGTTACTGAAATAAGAATTGATGATGATCAAGATTCTATATGGTTAACGGTTGATATCGGTGATGGAGCCAGTTGTCATGTTGGATACAGATCTTGCTTTTACAGATCTATTCCTATGGGACCAATTGATAATGGACGAAAAGTAGAAATGGAATTTCTTGAAAAAGAAAAAAAATTTGATCCTGAAGAAGTTTATAAAGGTCAACCTAATCCAACTAAAATTTAAATGAGTGAAAAACAAAAAAATGTTCTAGGTGAAGACCTGGAGGAATGTTCAAAGGATCCTTTAACAGGATGGTTTCGGGATGGTTGTTGTAATACTGACGAGAATGATCATGGACTTCATACAGTTTGCGCAAAAGTTACTACCGAATGCTTAGAGTGGATGAAAGAAGCAGGTAACGATTTAATTACTCCACATCCTGAATTTGGGTTTCCAGGTTTAAAAGATGGAGATGGATGGTGTTTGTGTGCTAGTTGGTATGCAAGAGCAGTTGAGGCCGGTAAAGGATGTCCAATATTTTTGAAAAGAACTCACGAAAACACTCTTAAATATTTACCTATTGAAACTTTAAAAAAGTTTGCAATAGATTTGTCCTAATTTACATATTTCCATATCTTGGACCACCACTACCCTCTGGAGTAACCCAAGTAATATTTTGAGATGGTTCTTTAATATCACAAGTTTTACAATGAATACAATTTTGAGAATTAATTACAAATTTGTTTATATCATTTTCTTTTTGAACTTCATACACACCTGCAGGACAATATCTTTGAGCAGGTTCATCAAATTTTTCTAATGTATAATTTATTGGTAAATCAGGATCTTTAAGTTTTAGATGAACTGGTTGATTGTCTGCATGATTGGTTCCTGTTAGATAAACTGAACTTGTTTTATCAAAAGTTATTAAATTGTCATATTTTGGATAATCTATTTTTGGCATTTGATTTGCAGGTTTTAATGTTTCATGATCAGCATGTTTATGTTTAAGTGTGAAAGGAAGTTTTCCTCTAAACAAAATTTGATCAATACCTGTAAATATAATCCCCAAAATTAATCCCCAACTAAAACTAGGTTTTACATTTCGAGCTTCAAATAATTCTTTATACAACCAGCTATCTTTAAATTTATTTTCATAAAGAGATAAATCTTTGTTTTCTTTTAAATGTTCATTAATAGTTTCAGCCGCAATCATCCCACTTTTCATCGCTGTATGTGAGCCTTTAATTTTTGGCATATTCAAAGTTCCAGCATCACAACCAACTAGTAGAGCGCCGGGCATAAACATTTTCGGCAAACTTTGAAATCCCCCTTCAATTAAAGCTCTTGCGCCATAAGAAATCCTTTTACCACCTTCTATTATTTTTTTTATTGCAGGATGCGTTTTAAATCTCTGAAATTCGTCATAAGGAGAAAGGTGAGGATTTTTGTAATCCAAACCGATTACATAACCTAGAAAAACTTGTTTATTTTCTGCATGATACATAAAACTACCACCATAAGTATTGTTATCTAATGGCCATCCAGCTGTATGCATAACTAAGCCTTCCTCATGATTTTTATCCTCTATTTCCCAAATTTCTTTAAAACCAATTCCATATTGTTGAGGATCTTTACCTTTATTCAATTCAAATTTTTGAATTAATTGTTTTCCTAAATGACCTCTGCAACCTTCTGCAAAAACAGTTACTTTGCCTAAAAGCTCAATCCCTGGTTCAAAACTATCTTTTTTGTTTCCCTCTTTATCTATACCCATATCTTGAGTAGCTACTCCTTTAACAGAGCCATCATCGTTATATAAAATTTCACTTGCCGGGAAACCTGGAAAAATCTCTACACCTAAACCTTCTGCTTGTTCAGCTAACCATCTGCATAAGTTAGCTAAACTAATAATATAATTTTTATGATTTTGTTGAACTGCTGGTAATAGCCAAGTTGGCCAACTTAAAGATTTAGTTTTTCCTAAGAATAAAAATTTTTCTTTTGTAACTTTTGTTTTAATTGGTGAGTTCAGTTCTCTCCAGTTAGGTAACAATTCATCTAGTGCTCTTGTCTCAAAAACATTCCCACTTAAAATATGCGCTCCTATCTCTGAAGCTTTTTCAAGCAAGCAAACATTTAAATTTGAATCTAATTGTTTTAATTTAATTGCAGTTGCTAATCCTGATGGGCCACCACCAATGATTACAACATCATATTCCATTGATTCTCTAGACATTACCTAGTTTTTAACTGTAAGGATTATTTTTGTATAGTGTTTAATTTGTTCAGCTCTTCCATGAACTGAGGCAAAGCTTCAAAAAGATCTGCTTCAAGACCATAATCAGCGACACTAAAAATTGGGGCTTCGCCATCTTTATTTATTGCAACTATAACTTTACTTTCTTTCATACCTGCTAAATGCTGAATTGCTCCTGATATTCCAACAGCTATATATAAATCTGGCACAACAACTTTTCCTGTTTGTCCAACTTGGTGATCATTGCTTATATAACCTGCATCAACTGCTGCTCTTGATGCCCCAATAGCTGCCCCTAGCTTATCAGCAACTTCTGTAATTAATTTAAAGTTATCTCCACTTTGCATTCCTCTTCCACCTGATACAACAATTCTAGCTGTACCAAGTTCAGGTCTGTCAGATTTAATTTCTTCTCTTTTTACAAATTTTGTATTTGAAAATTCTTCGGCAGCATCAATTTTCTCAATTGGTGCTGAACCTCCTGAACTTTCACAAGGGTCAAATGAAGTAGGTCTAATTGTTACACATTTTTTAGCATCATTACTTTTAACTGTTGCAAAAGCATTTCCAGCATAAATTGGTCTAACAAAAGTATCAGATGATATTACTTTGATAATGTCACTAACTTGTGATGTATCAAGATGAGCTGCAATTCTTGGCATTAAATTTTTACCAAATGTATTAGCTGAACAAATAATATGAGAATAATTTTCTGCTAGTTTTACTACAACTGGAGCAAAATTTTCTGCTGTAAAATTTTCATAATGTGGTGCTTCAATACTTAGCACTTTTTTAATTACTGGAAGTTCTGATAATTGTTTAGATGCCTCCGCACTATTATTTCCAATTAATACTGCATGAACTTCGCTATCAATTTGCGAAGCTGCTGTAGCCGCATTTAATGTAAATGGTCTTAACTCTTTATTATTATGTTCTGCTATAAGTAAAACTGCCATTATATTACCTTTGCTTCATTTTTTAATTTTTGAACTAATTCTGCTACATTAGCAACTTTAATACCTGCTTTTCTTTTTGGTGGCTCTTCTACTTTAATTTGTTCTACTCTTGGAGAAGTATCAATACTTAGATCTGATGCAGAAATTTCTTCAATTGGTTTTTTCTTCGCCTTCATAATATTTGGAAGAGAAGCGTATCGTGGTTCGTTTAATCTTAGATCACAAGTAACAATTGCAGGAACATTTATTTCAATCGTTTCAAGTCCCTCATCAATTTCTCTAGTAACTTCTAGTTTTTTATCTTTTACGTCAATCTTTGATGCAAAAGTTGCTTGTGGCCAATTTAATAACGCGCTCAACATTTGACCTGTTTGATTGCAATCATCATCAATTGCTTGTTTTCCCATAAAAACTAAATCTGGTTTTTCTTTTTCAACAATCTTTTGTAAAATTTTTGAAACAGCTAATGGTTCTAGTATTCCATCTGCTTTGACATGAATTCCTCTATCTGCACCAACTGCTAAAGCCTTTCTGACAGTTTCTTGAGCTTTTTCTTCACCAACAGTAATTGCAACCACCTCTGTTGCTTTTCCTGCTTCCTTAATTTTCACCGCTTCTTCAATTGCATTATCATCTGGTGGATTAGTTGACATTTTTACGTTGTCTGTAACAACACCAGTACCATCTTCTTTAACTCTAATTTGAACATTATAATCAATAACTCTTTTTACTGCTACTAGGATTTTCATTAAGCTCTCAATAAATTATTTTCTGAATCGTATGGACTTTCATCTAAGACCGTAGCTTCATACATTTCACCTAATATATCAACTTGTAATTTGTCGCCCACATTAGAACAATCAGGTTTTACCATTGCAAGAGCAATTGATTTATCTAATCTAAATCCAAACTCACCGCCTGTTGCTCTTCCAACCACTTTACCGTCTTTAAATATAGGGTTGTTTCCCAAAACATCTGCATCTTTAGTGTTGTGAACTTCTAAAGTTACCAACTTGTTGTCAAAACCTTTTTCTCTCCATTTATTAAGCGCCTCTAAACCAATAAAGTTTCCTTTATTTGGATGAATAAATCTATCTAGTCCTGATTCATATGGAGAATATTCAATCGATAATTCTGTTCCAACTAGCTTGTAAGATTTTTCTACTCTTAAACTATTCATTGCTCTGATACCAAATGGTTTAATTCCTAAATCTTTACCAGCTTCCATTAATTTATCGAAAATATGATTTTGATATTCGATTGGATGATGGAGTTCCCAGCCAAGTTCACCAACAAAATTTACTCTCATTGCATTAACTGGTGCATACCCTACATTCACGTTTTTTGCAGTAAGCCACTTAAAATTTTCATTTGAAAAGTCATCAGTTGAAACTTTTTGCATTAGCTGTCTAGCTTTAGGACCAGCTACCACCAATACACCTGTACTATTAGTTAAATCTTCAAAAATTACAGACCCATCATCTGGCATCCATTTTTGTATCCAATCATGGTCTAATCTTAAATTTGCTCCAGCTGATACTAAATAATAACTATTCTCGGCCTCTTTCATAATTGTAAATTCTGAATGCACACCACCTTTGGTATTTAATGCATGACATAAGTTTATTCTTCCAATTTTTTTTGGAAGTTTGTTAGCAACTAAATAGTCTAAAAACTCTTCTGCTTTAGGTCCTCTTATTCTGCATTTTGCAAAAGCAGTCATATCTAAAAGACCAACATTTTCTTTTACATTTTGACATTCCTTTTTGATTGCATCAAACCATTTTGATCTTCTAAATGACCAATCGTCTTTTTGCTCCATTCCATCTGTTGCAAAAAAGTTAGGTCTTTCCCATCCAAATTTTTGACCAAAAACTGCACCTAAATTTTTCATTCTTTCATAACATGGAGCTGTTCTTAAAGGTCTAGCTGCCGGTCTTTCTTCATCTGGATAGTGCACTATAAATACATGACTGTACGCCTCTTCATTTTTAGCCTTCAAATAAGATTTGGTTGCATAGTTTCCATATCTTCTTGGCTCAACTCCCAACATATCGATTGTTGGTTCTCCATCTACAATCCATTCAGCAAGTTGCCAACCGGCACCACCTGCTGCAGTTATTCCAAAACTATGACCTTCGTTAATCCAAAAGTTTTTAAGTCCCCAAGCAGGTCCTACAATTGGATTTCCATCAGGTGTATAGCAAATTGCTCCGTTATAAACTTTCTTAACTCCAACTTCTCCAAAAGCAGGAACTCTATGTATTGCTCCTTCAATGTGTGGAGCTAATCTATCTAAATCTTCCTGAAATAATTCGTATTCAGAATTCTTTGATGGTCCTTCAACATAACAAGCTGGCGCACCATCTTCATAAGGTCCTAAAATTAATCCACCTGCTTCTTCTCTCATATACCATCTGCTATCACTATCTCTTAAAACTCCCATTTCTGGTAAACCATCTTTTTTTCTTTGTTGAATTGCAGGGTGTGGTTCAGTTACGATGTATTGATGTTCAACAGGAATGACTGGAATATCTAATCCAACCATTTCACCAGTTTGTCTTGCAAAATTTCCAGAACAAGAAATTACATGTTCACACTCAATTGATCCTTTGTCTGTTTCAACAATCCATCCATCTTTTATTTGTCTCATAGATAGAACAGTTGTGTTCCTATAAATCTCAGCTCCTCTATTTCTTGCACCAGTAGCTAAAGCTTGTGTTAAATCTGCTGGTTGGATGTATCCATCTTCTGGGTGTTGAATTGCTCCAACTAAATCATCTGTATGACACAGAGGCCAAATTTCTTTTACTTGTTCTGGTTTCAAAAATTTAACATCTACACCAATTGTTCGAGCAACACCTGCATACTGATGGTACTCATCCATTCTATCTTTTGTGCTTGCTAAACGAATATTTGAAACAACACTAAAGCCAACATTTTTTCCAGTTTCTTCTTCTAAAGTTTTATATAGATTTACTGCATACTTATGAAGCTGTCCTACAGAGTAACTCATATTAAATAAAGGCAATAAACCTGCAGCATGCCACGTAGAACCAGAAGTTAACTCTTTTCTCTCAACGAGCACTACATCGGACCAACCCTTTTTTGCTAAATGGTAAAGAGCACTTACACCTACTACTCCGCCACCAACAACTACGACTTTAGTTTTTGTTTTCATTTCGTGATTCCTACTAAATTTTTATTAGTAACGAAACAAAAATGTATCTGATAATAATCAAATTGAGCTACCAAGAGGAATTGGACTTGAGACCATTGTGGTCATCCAGCAATCTTTTAAAACTCCTTCGTTTGTATATTTTTCAACCTGCCAATTGAACTTATGATAAATCTTATCCTTATCTAATATGATGACCTCAAATTGAGCCCATTTATCACTACTGCCAACCTCTGTGATTGTATGACTTAGGTGGTTAATCATCATTTTGTAGGATGCTCCTTTAATCATTAACTTAAAATTACTTAGAGGACCTGTCACTCTTTTATTGTTGGGGTGAGCAAAGGTCCAAGTTTGCTCTATTCCTCTGTCTTTATATTCTGTATCATTTTGTTTCAGACCATTAAGTTGAATTTCAACAACTTCTTTTGGAGAAATATTCTTGTTTGGATTTATCAGCTCTGAATATGAGTAAACAGTAGTTAATAAAAGTATAAATAAAGTACTAAATATTATGTGCAGTTTTTTTAACATCTTCTAAGAACTTTTGTCTTTTTGAGTCACTTACAAAAGGTACTGCAAAATATCTTCGATAGGTAATGTTATATATGCCACACATGTGAAATACCCCTCTTTTCAATCTTCTAATGGGTAAATTTAAAAAAAACGTAGTGATTGCAAGTCTTGGTGAGCCATAAGTGCAAAAAATTACTGCTTTCTTTTTTCTTAAATTACCAATTGGATAACCATAATTTCCAACAAGTTGTTTAAATCTAAATGCCCAAGGTGGTGCTAATACTTTATCAATCCATCCTTCAACTATTGCTGGCATTCTAAAATTCCATATTGGTGCAACTAATACAATTGTATCACACTCCTCTATTCTCTTACGATGATCTAAAACTTCAGCACTTGGCTCTTCTCCAGCAAATACAGGGTCAAACTTTTCTTTATATAAGTCTACAACGTCTACTTTGTTACCTTTTAATTCGGAGTGTTTTATAAATTCATTTTTAATTGCTGCGTTAAACGAATTTTCATTATAATGACCATAAACTAAGAAAATTTTTTTCATAATTTTTAATTAACAAAAAAAAACAAAAAAACTATAAAATTATTGATTATTCCGAAGTTTTGTACTTACTATTGTTAATTATATAGACAAATAGAATTGGTAAAATAAGCGTTAGTAAAGTTACTACAATTAATAATATCCCAAGTTCTGAATAATCTGCAGTAGTTTGGATTTCACCTGATACTTTATCTTTTACTTCTCTAGTGACTGTAAAAATTTGATTTAAATATTTAGTTCCTAAAGAGCTTGCTGAAAGAGCTAAATTTGTAAAAGAGGCAAAGACTGCAAAAAAAGTTGCTTTAAGATGTGAAGGAGCATTTTTAGCAATCCAAGCTAATAATGGGATCATTGATACTTGTCCCAATGGAGACTCTAGCGCTGTATTAAGTATCGCTATAAATTTAGCATCAACTACACCTCCTGTTAATGAGGCAGTCCAGTTATGAAATCCATAATACATCCCAACACTTGGTAAAAATAAAACCGCTCCAGCTATACTTAATACAACAATAATTTTTGCAATTGAGTTATTAGCCATAAATGGTCTTAATAAAACTATTCCAGCCAACGTTAAAATTGATGCTAGTAAAGATAAAATTGAAAAAAATTGCTCGTTAAAACCAAGTTCATCAATTTCAAACCAGGTTAGACCAGGCCCAGGTCCTGGCATTGCTCTAAATATAAAGATAATTACTGCAGTACCAACAATTGTTAACCTCAAATTCTCTGGTAACTCTTTGATGAGTTTAAACATCAAAAATAAAATTATGATAACCGAACCAATAAAAACAATCTCTTGAGCAAAAGGAACTTTGAAAGATCCAATAGACAAAGTGAAAATAACAAATATTAAACTTCCTCCGAGTATCCACCAATTAATTTTAGTTTTCTCAGATCCTCTTTCCTCTTTAAGTTCAAGTCCTTTAGATTTTAAATTTTTAATTTTTTTATTCCTTAAATATTTTGCTAAAAATACTCCCAAGATTGAAACAACTGGAATAACTAATGCGTATAAATAAATTTTACCGTATAGAGCAATTTTAGCAGTTTGTTCTAGGCTATCTACATCTCTGAATAAAATTACATTTACTAAAGCTACTAAAACTGTACCACCAATAATTGCAAATCGACCAAGGGTTTGCATTGTTGTATGCATGATCTTAACTTGATCTTTGCTGTAATCAATTCCACTCTCATCAGTCAGTGGCACAGCTTCTACAGTCATAGCATCAGCAACGACATCTTGAATTACGTAACCAACAGGAGCTAAAATTACACTAATTACGAACCATGTCTCGACAGTGAAAATTTCCGACATGTCTTCTGTATGAATTATAAGCCCATACATAATGACTAAACTTAAAGCGATTAAAGAAGCGCCAAAGTAAACCATATAATTTTTTCTATCCCATATAAGATCAACTAAATGTCCTAGAGGCATTTTTAATGCCCATGGAATTCCAGCCCAAAACCCAAGTCCAGCTAAAAAGGCTGCAGATAAATTTAAGTAGTCTTTAACAAAAAAAGTCCCAACTATTCCAGTTAACCCAGAAATACCGGCTGCAACATAAACCATCAAAGGAGGTAAATAAGTCCATTTAAATTGTCGACCTAAATCTAAAAAAGTACTGTCTAAAAATTTTAAAACTTTATTCATAATTCATAAAATTAATTAATCAAAACAGGGAAAGCCTGTCTTATTTTTAAAATAAATTTTTGATATTCCATTTTGGTACATTTGTTTTCTACATATTCTATATTATTTTTTTCTACTAGTTGCTTGGCATTTTCGTCTCTTATTCCAAGTTGCAACCATAATACTTTAGCGCCAATTTTTACTGTATCCTCTGCTATGCCAAAAGCTTCATTAGAAGGTCTAAAAACATCTACAATGTCTATAGGATCTTTGATCTCTGTTATCGAAGCATAAACTTCCTCACCTAAAATTTTTTTACCTTTGGCTGAGGGATTAACTGGATAAACTTTGTAACCATACTCTTGCATATATTTCATGACAATAGTTGAAGTTTTTTTTAAATCACTACTAACACCAATCATTGCAATAGATTTAGAATTTTCTAAAATTCTCTTTATGACACTCATTTAATTATTATTTTTCTTTTTTAATTTGTTCTTCACAGAATTTTCTTGCTTCATTCAAATCAGTAATTTTAGTCTCAGATAATTTTTGACTTCCTGCAATACAAGCATCTACTGCTCTTTTAAAATTGTGATCTTTAAAATTTAATACAAAGTACATTCCAAAAATAATAAATAAAATAATGAGTATATTTTTTTTATTCTTCATTATTACTTATGTTTCCAATTTGGTTTTCTTTTTTCTAAAAAAGCTGAAATACCCTCTTCTGCATCCATTGCCATCATATTTATAGTCATCATTTTGCTAGTATACGCATAAGCTTTTCTTAAAGGCATTTCTAATTGTTTATAAAAAGCTTGCTTACCAATTTTAATGGTCAAGTTTGATTTGGATGCAATTTTTTTTGCGACTTTTAAAACTTCATCATTTAATTTTGATTTAGAAAAATGATCATTTATTAAACCAATTTCTTTTGCATAATTTGCTTTAATAGGTTCTCCTGTTAACAGCATGTGCATCATCGGTTTACGGTTAATTTTTCTACTAACCGCTACCATTGGAGTGCTGCAAAACAATCCAATGTTTACACCTGGTGTTGCAAATAAAGAGTCTTTAGCGCTATATGCTAGATCACAACTTGCAACTAATTGACAGCCTGCTGCAAAAGCTGCACCATGAACTTTTGCGATAACTGGTTTTTTTCCCTCAACAATTTGCAACATAACTTGAGAGCAAAGATTAAATAACTTTTGATATTTATCTTTTTTTTTAAGACTTCTAACTTCTTTTAGATTGTGACCAGCACTAAATCCTTTTCCTGCACCCTCTATAATTATTACTTTTATTTTTTTATCAGCATCTAATTTTTTTAATGATTTTAATAAATCGGAAAGATTTTTAAATGAAAGAGAATTATATGTTTTTGGTTCATCAATTATAATTGACGAAATCTGAGAATTAATTCTCTTTATTTTAATATTACTAGTCATTTAATCAGTTAGTCCGTCGGATCTAGCCTGATTTCTTTCTATATGAATTGGTAAAACTTTACCATAAATTGCTTTTGAGTGTTCTGGGGTATTTACTCTATAAGGATCTAATACATAAGCGGGAATACACATATATCTTGATTTTTGACCTTCTACTTTTGTCACTCTATGCAAAGTAAATCTTCCTTTAAAAATTTGAAGATCTCCAGGTTCTAATTTGAGCTGTCTAACTCTTGATCTATCTCCCTCTAAAACTTTTTTAACCTCATCAAAATTTTCATTTCCTGGTGCTCTTATATTTGGGCAATATTCAAAAATACCTCCTTTTTCTGGTTTCTGTATCATCAAGCTTAGAGTGAATTCACAACTATCAAAATGCCAAGGTAAAATTCCATCAGGCTTCATAACATTGTAAGCATGACAAGCTAAAGGGTCTGCCCATCTATATATAGGAGAAATTCCTAAACAAGCAGAAACAAATTTTAAAAGTTCTTTAGTTTCATAAAGATATTTCATTTCTGAATTTTTTGGAAAGCAATCTGAATTTAAATATCCATTATATCTTTCCATAAAATTTCTCTTTGGATGTTTTTCAGGTAAACTTGGATCATCTTTAGCATAAAGATATGCATTGATGCTTTCTTTAGACATATAAACATCATCAAGTTGTTTTTCTAATTCTGAATTCATTACCTCTAAAGATTTCGGTAAAATAAAATTTGGAATAGTTGAACAACTATATAGGTCTAATTCTTGCTTACATTTTGTTACTAAATTTTTAATGATTGGAGAATTTAAATCTTGAATAGGATATCTTTTTAAATCGACAATAGTGTTTAATCTGTCGTTCATTAAAGGTTATTTTAGTTTACCCTCTTCTCTCATTTGAGCTCTAATTTTAGTTGCTGAGATTTTTTGAGTTTCCTCATCTAAAACTATTTCCTCAATTTTGTATCCAACACCTCTTCCATAACAAATGTTCGTAATATTGGGTACTACCATGATTTTAAATCTACCTTCAAACTCAGGATTTAATCTTTCTTCAATATTTTTTTTTACAGTTTCAAAATCAAATGGATTGTCATCAACACCTTGTACATCTCTTATTTGGATACAAACTTGTCCTGTTTTTTTAATTATCTCTTTAAACAAAGTATAATGTCCATCGTGAAAAGGTTGCCATCTTCCTAACATTTGAGCTGTTGGTTTTTTATTATCCCATTGATATGTCATTTTTTAATCTCCTCAATAATTAAAGGTGCCCATTTTTTAGCATCCTGAGTTGTTACATGATAGTCAAAGTTTTTTGGACTAACAAACATTTGATTAGTATCTTCAAATCTACCTTTCTTAATCGTATCTACCCAAACTATAAAATTTGCAGGAAATAAACTTCTCGCTTCTGGTGTTGGGGCAACAAAGTCAGCAATTACATAATGACCTTCTGACTTTAATTTAAGAGCAAATTCAGCCATTCTTTTTGCTTGTCTTACTCTTCCTTCCTCTGAAAAATCCCAATCATCAGCTGCTTTTCTTACTTCGTCTGCATTAAGTCTTTTTGCGTTTAATAGTGGTGCCATTTCATTTGCTAAAGTTGTTTTACCAGCTCCAGGTAAACCCATTACTAAAATAATTTTCATTAAATATCTTCTAACGGATGATGGGACATTAATTCAAGTCCATTTTCACCAATTAAATACTGTTGTTCAAGTTTTACACCCTCTTTGCCACCAACTTTACCGATATAGCTTTCAACAGTAATAGTCATATTCTTTTGAAAAGTTCCACCACGCTCACCACCATCTGTAGGATATCTAATCGCAGGCCATTCATCACATAAACCAATTCCATGAACCATTACTGAATATCGGTTTGGATAATATTCCTCGGGTAATACCCAGGATTTTTCTGTAAATTCCTGAAAAGTCACTCCATCTTTTATTAATCTAGAATTAAAATCTATTTGCTCCATAGCCATTGAATATAATTTTTTTTGTTCATCATTAAATTTATTACCTACAACATAAGCTCTAGAGATATCTGCGCAATATCCATACGGACCAACCATATCGGTATCAAAAGCTACTATTTCACCTTGTTGGATAACTTTATTGCTACTTTCTTGCATCCATGGATTTGTTCTTTGACCAGAAGATAAAATCCTACACTCAATCCATTCACCTCCATTTTCAATATTTGTTTTATGTAGAATTGACCACAATTCATCTTCAGTCATTCCTGGTTTAAGATCTGATCTCATTTTAGATACACCTTTTTCTGCAACTTCTATTGCTGCTTTCATACATATTAATTCATCAGGTGATTTTATTACCCTTGCTTGTTCTAAAATCAATTTTGCATCTACAACTTCAATACCTTCTTTATTTAAAGCTGCAACCGCAGGACCATTTAGAACATCGATTGCAATTTTTTTTGATTTAAAATAACTTTTTGATAAATCTTTAACTTCATTTATCCATTTTGATAATTGCAGATTTGCTTGGTCTCCATTACTAAAATAATCCCATGTGATTGCTGGTCTTATTTCATCAATTAGATTTAAATGCTTTGATAATATTTCACAATTAAAATACTCATAAAGAATAGTTGGCCCATTGACCGGTACAAAACAATATCTTGTTAAATTATGCATATTATAGACACTCATGTTAACCGTATCTAAAGCATAACGAACATTAACTGGATCAAATAAAATACAGGCTTCTAAATTATTTTTTTCTAATTCTTTCTTAACTCGATCTAAACGATATGATCTTAATTTATCAAAATTTATTTCATCTTCTCTTAGTCTTTTTTTTATAATAAAGTTTTGTTTAGGTTTTGTGTTGGGAGCTATTTTTCTACTAAATTTCATTTTACTCTATATAAGCCTAACCATGCGTTTACATCCTTGCTTGCAATATAATCGGATTTAAAAAATTCAATTTCTTCCCATTTATTATTCGACTTTAGTATATCAATTTTTTTATCAAAACCGTACTCTTCATGTATTCCTTCGTTTATTGTAAAGCAAATTAAACCTCCAGGTTTAGTAATTCTTACAAATTCATCTAAAGCATTTGGTTTTACATGACCAAAAGTGAATGTTCCTACACACATCAATCCACCATAAAAATCATCTTCAGCTTCAATTGGTTGGTTTAAATCTACTTTAACTAGCTTTTGATATAGATTTTTTGGAACAGTGTCTAATAAAGTTTGAGACAAATCAGCTCCATGAAAATTTTTAAAACCATATTTTTTTAACTCAACTCCAACTAGACCTGTTCCACAGCCTGCGTCAAAGATTAGTGTATCTTTATTATTTTCGTGCTTATTGAAAGTTGCTACGGTTTCTTTAGGTCCAGTATAATTCCAATCAACCATATCTTTATTATACTTATCTTTGTCTCCCCACTCATCGTAGTACTTCATCACTTCATCAGTGGTTTTGAGTTTATAAATTGGAATTTTGTTTCCTACGTCTTTTTGTGCCATTAGCTTCTCATTTTTTGACCACTTGGATCATAAAGTGGTTCTTTAATTATTGAGCAATTAAATAAATCTCCATTTATCTCTACTTGAACTTTATTTTCAGATTTAATTTTATCCTGATCAACAAAAGTAAAAGCAACACTCTTGTTAATAAAATGTGCAAAACCGCCTGAAGTAACGTAACCTATGCTTTGGTCTCCATTCATAACTGCCTCATTATTTGTTACATCAATATCATTGGTTTCAACAATTAAAGGTATAAGTTTGTTTGAAGAGTTTTCCTTTTGCGCGCTCTCTTTACCAATAAATTCTTTATCCCAATTTATAAAAACATCTAATCCAGTTTCTTTAGCTGTAAAATCCGGCCTATAATCTAATGTCCAGGCTCCCCAATTTTTCTCAAGCCTCATCGACATTAACGCTCTTCCACCAAAGGGTTTGATATTAAATTCTTTTCCAGCTTCAATTAATTCTTCATATAATTTTAATTGATAATGAGGTGCTACATAAATTTCGTAACCAAGCTCTCCAGTAAATGAAATTCTATTTACTAGCGCAGGAACTCCGCCAACAAACATTCTCTTTGAGTCTCTAAATTTAAATTTTTCATTTGAAACATCATCTCTAACTATTTTTTCTAAAACCTTTCTTGAATTAGGTCCTGCAATAGATAAGCCATGGAACTCGTCAGATCTATTTTTATAATTTAAATTAAATTTATCTAAGTGACTTTCAAACCAACGTCTGTGCATTTCTTGAGCAGCTCCAGATCCAAATACCATAAATTCATTTTCATCCAAACATGCAACTGTTAAATCTCCACATAATTTTCCTCTGTATGATAACATTGGTGATAAAGATATCCTTCCAGGTTTAGGAAGTCTTCCAGCCATTATGTGATCTAAAAATTTTCTAGCATCTGGACCTTTAAATTCATGTTTTGAAAAATTTGCAACTTCAATCAACCCAACATTCTCTCTTACGTTAATAACTTCTTTAGAAACGTAATCATGTGATCTTGATCTTTTAATTGTAGGTTCTTCATGAGCATCATCTTTATTATTCGCAAACCACAAAACATTTTCTAAACCAAAACTATCCCCCATTACAGCTCCTTGATTTACAAAACGATCATAAAGAGCAGTGGTTTTTTGTTTTCTTCCTTTTGGTAAAGTTTCATTAGGAAAAGTCATAATAAATCTTCGCTCATAATTTTCTGAAGATTTGATCGTTCCATATTGAGGTGATGCATAATCTCCAAATCTTGCAACATCCATTGCCCAAACATCTATTGAAGGTTCACCATCAATAATCCATTCAGCAATACATTTTCCAACACCACCCCCTTGGCAAAATCCAGCCATCACACCAACCGCAACCCAATAATTTTTCATTCCTGGTACTGGACCAATCAAAGGACTACCGTCTGGACCAAAAGTAAAAGGTCCATTAACTATATTTTTTATTCCTGCACGCTCTAATGCTGGCATTCTTTCAAAACCAATTGCTAATCTATCTTCAATGTTATCTAACTTTGGCTCAAGTAACTCATGTCCAAAATTCATTGGTGTACCTTCAACTTTCCAAGGAGTTGATTTTGGCTCATAAGTACCAAGCAACATTCCTTTTCCTTCTTGTCTAAAGTAAATATTTCCCTCAAAATCTGTTCCTATAGGTAGTCTTTGATCACCCATTTCTTCAATTTCTGGAATAGGTTCGGTGATCAAATAATGATGCTCCATTGGCTGAACAGGAAGATTTAATCCAGCTAATTGCCCAACTTCTCTTGCCCACAAACCACCGGCATTAATTACTATTTCGGCATTTATATTTCCTTTGTCGGTAAATACTTCCCATGACCCATCTTTTTTTTGTTTCGTATCCTTAACAACTGTGTGAGTGTAATATTTTCCTCCATGAACTTTTGCAGCTTTTGCAAAAGCATAAGTAACTCCTGATGGGTCAACTTCACCATCAATAGGATCCCACAATGCAAGCAAATATCTAGATGGATCAATTAAAGGATGTTTCTTTTTTACTTCCTCTAAAGAAATAAATTCTTGATCAAGCCCCATGTATCTTGCTTTTGATCTTTCTCTCTTTAAGTAATCGGCCCATACTTCATTTGAGGCTAAATAAAAACCTCCACTAGGTTTAAATCCAGTTGAGTGACCAGACTCTTTTTCAATCTCTTTATATAATCCTATTGTGTAAGCCATCATACGAGAGATGTTTGGATCAGAAGAAATTACATGAACATTTCCAGCAGCATGCCAAGAAGAACCTGATGTAAGTTCATTTCTCTCAAGTAAAATACAATCCTTTAATCCAAATTTAGATAAATGGTAAAGAATAGAACATCCAACTACACCACCACCTATTATTACTACTTTGGCATGCTTTTTCATTAATATTTAATTTCCTTATTTACTTTTTTAAGAGATTTATCTGTGCCATGATGGAAATGTTTGCTCATATCTGGCATGTATTTCATTGAAATTGGTTTTTTACCAATTGCAACGGACATTTCTCTGACATGATGAGCTTCTGCACCACAACATATGCCAACAAAATTTATTTTATTTTGAACACACTCTTTTGCAAACTCTGCCATTTCAAATCTGTTACAGAACAAATTATCTAAAGCTACAGGGAATGCGTTCCCCCCAGGAATACAACTACAACCATGATCAGTTATATTTAAAAAACCAGGCTCTTCCTCTGTTGTTCTATAAGGTACTGGAAGTCCAGCAACATGACATGAAACTTTTTTTCTAACTTTTTTTAATAATTTCATTGTCATTTCAGGTCCTCGATAACAATTTAAACCAACTACATCTGCACCTAGATCTTCCATCATCTTACATGCATCTTCAGCTGTATGTCCTTCTCTAGTTTTGTCACCTCTTGGGATTGCGAAATTACAAACAGCAATAAGACCAGCATCTTTAATAGCTTTTAGAGCTATCTTCATTTCTTCCGTCCAATTTATTGTTTCAGCTATTACAAAATCAACTCCTGCTTCTTTTGCCCAACCAATTTGCTCTTCATACATTTTTTGACACTCTTTATGAGTACTAGTATCACCTGGATCAAAAATATTTGTATTGGCTACATCTCCACAAACCATTAAGTCTAAATCTTTAAATTCAGCTGCAGCATCTTTTGCAATTTTAAGTGCATTTTTTTGAAGTGGCTCTAACATGTCTTCTTTACCTATAATTCTCAGTTTTTCTCTATGCCCATAATAAGTAAATGCTTGAACAACATCAGATCCTGCACGGATAAACTCTCTATGTAGTTGAGTTACTACCTCCGGATGTTCTAAAACCAC
>CACJPA010000002.1 GCA_902595105.1 uncultured Pelagibacteraceae bacterium | reverse complement strand
TCTTCCATATGTCTCTTAGATAATCTCTCAAATAAAATTTCTTTACTTGGAGGTAAAATAAAGAATGAAATTAATTTATAATCAAGTTTTTTATTTTTAATTTGATCAGCTCCTTGCCAATCAATATCAAATAAAACATTTTTATTTTTATTTAACTTGTCGATTACTGGAGTTCTTGTGGTACCATACAAATGATTAAAAACTTTTGCATACTCTAGAAACTCCTGGTTTTTAATCAGTCTCTTAAACTCTTCATCACCAACAAAAAAATAATCTTCATCTTCTGTCTCGTTTAGTCTTGGCCGTCTTGTAGTGTGAGAAATAGAGATTTCATAATTATCTAATCTTGATAATTTTTTTACTAATGTTGTTTTACCAGCTCCCGAAGGAGATGATAAAATTATCATAACCCCATCGTTTTGCGAGGGCATTAGTAAATTAGTTTGCTTTTCCTTCGATGAATTTAACTGCATCACCTACAGTTAAAATTTTTTCTGCTTCGCTATCTGATATTTCAGATCCAAATTCTTCTTCGAAAGCCATAACTAATTCCACCGTATCTAAACTATCAGCACCTAAATCATCAATAAAACTAGATTCCTCAGTTACTTTTGCTTCGTCAATACCTAAGTGGTCTGCAACAATTTTTTTTACCTTGCTTGAAACATCTTCTGACATGTTGATCCTTTTTGTTTTAAATTCTTAATAGTTTAAAAAGCCATTTTGTCAAGCCATATACATGCCACCATTAACATGCAAGGTCTCACCATTTATATAGCTGGATTGATCAGAACATAAAAAACACACAGCATTTGCAATATCATCAGGCTCTCCTAGACGAGCTGAAGGTATTTTCGATATAATGGCGTCTTTAAACTTTTCATCTATCTTATCTGTCATCGCAGTTTTAATAAATCCCGGGGAGATACAATTGACGTTGATATTTTTCTTTGCGTATTCAATTGCTAAACTTTTTGACATTGCAACTATTCCAGCTTTTGATGCCGTGTAGTTAGCCTGACCCAAATTTCCAGTATGTCCAACAACAGAGGTAATATTAACTATTTTTCCAGATTTGTTTTTTAACATTTTTTTTATAGCAAATTTACTCATCAAAAAAGTTGAAGTTAAATTTACATCAATAACTTTTTTCCACTCATCCAAACTCATTCTAATTGCCAAGTTATCTTGTGTGATGCCTGCATTATTAACAATACAATCTAAACTGCCGCCCAATTCTTTTGTTGCATTTTCAATAAATTCCTCAATTTTTTCACTTTGAGATATATCAAATTTTAAAATATTTATTTTTTCAAATTCCTTTTTTAATTCTTCAAGTTTTTCAATTCTGGTTCCTGAAGCTAAAATATTAGCACCACTTTGATTTAATTTTTTAACAATTGAATTTCCTATACCTCCAGATGCACCTGTAATAATAATATTTTTATCTTTTAAATCATTCATATTTTTAAGTTTTCTATATCCTCTAGACTGTTAATAGTGTTAATTTTTACTTCTCTATTAATTCTTTTTACCAAACCTGACAAAACTTTCCCAGGTCCAATTTCTATAAAATGATCAACATTATTATTTACCATATTTAAGACACTTTCTCTCCATCTTACTCTATTTTCAATTTGTTTAATTAAAAGTAATTTTAAATCCTCAGAATTTGAAATGGGTTCAGCTGTTACATTTGATATCAAATTATTACTTCCATCAGAAAATGAAATTTTGTTTAATTCTTCTGTCATAATCTTTGTTGCTTTACTCATAAGGCTACAATGAAAAGGAGCACTAACTGGAAGTTTAATATTTTTAATAGAATTTTCTTTCAATACTTCAATTAACTTTTCTAGATCTTGTGTTTTCCCGCTCAAAACTATTTGTCCTTCTGAATTATCATTTGCTATTTGTGCTATAAATTTAGATTCATTATCTTTTAATAATTTTTCTATTACTTCAACAATCGAACCAAGTACTGCAACCATGCCACCCTCACCCTTTGGCACAGAATTTTGCATAGCATCACCTCTGACTCTTAAAATTTTTAATGTCTCCGAAAAGTTTAAATATCCTGCACAAGATAAAGCAGAATACTCACCCAATGAATGTCCAGCAAAATACTTTGCTTTATTTAAATCAATATTAAATTCTTTTTTAATAATGTTAAATATAGAATAGCTTATTAAAAAAATTGCTGGTTGAGTGTTTGCTGTTAAATCAAGCTCTTCTTTAGGTCCTTCTAATATTAGCTTTGAAATTGAATATTTTAAAGTTTCGTCCGCCTCTTTAAATAGGCTTTTCACAAGCTCAAATTTGTCATAAAACTCTTTTCCCATTCCAACAATTTGAGATCCTTGGCCTGGAAATATTACTGAAAACATATAAAAAATATTACTAAATTTGTGTTTTTATCTATTGTAATTGAACTTTTATAATAGTATATCCTCACTTTTTATTAAAGAACATAAATGAACTTATACGAACATACAATAATAGCTAGACAAGATACTTCTCCAAGTGAGTTAAAGCAGTTAACTGAAAAATATTCTAAGATTGTTGAAAAAAATGAGGGTGAAGTTGTAAAAACAGAAAACTGGGGCCTTCTTAACCTTTCCTATCTAATTAAAAAAAACAAAAAAGGAAGTTACATTCACTTTAAAATCAAAGGAAAAGGTAAAGTGGTTGAGGAATTAGAAAAAAATGAGGCTATTGATAAAAAATTATTAAGATATCTAACAGTTAGAGTAAAAGAATTTGATTTAGACACTAACTATTTTGGAAAAAAAGAAGATAGTGAAAACAAAGAAAGTGCTAAAAACTAATGCCAAAAAGACAAAGTGGAAATAAAAAAGGAAAGCAAAGTAACTTTGCAAAGTTAAGTATTTTTCAACCAAATAAATATAAATTTAAAAAAACTTGCCCACTTTCAGTAAGAGGTGCACCTAAAGTTGATTATAAAAATATCAAACTTTTAAAAAGATATGTTTCTGAAAATGGAAAAATTTTACCATCAAGAATTACAAACGTATCTCAAAAAAAACAAAGAGAATTATCTCTATCAATTAAGAGAGCAAGAAATCTAGCTTTATTATAATGAAAGTTATTTTATTAGAAAACGTTAAAAGAATTGGATCTATTGGTGAAGTTATAGATGTAAAAAGAGGCTTTGCTAGAAATTTTTTAATAGCTAATAAAAAAGCACTTTATGCGTCTAAAGAAAACATTAAAGAAGTTGAAAAAATAAAAGCTGATTTATCTAAAAAAGATAATGAGAAGAAACAAGAAGCAGCTAAAATTGCGGAACAAATCAATAATAAAGAATACTCAGTTCAAAAATTAAGTACCGAAAATAACGAACTTTATGGTTCAGTAAAACCAACTGAAATTTCAAAACTTATCCAAGAAGAAAATAAAATTGAAATCAAACCTTCAATGATACAACCAGTTGAAGAAATTAAATCTTTAGGAAAATTTAAAGTTAAAATCTCTTTACACTCTGAAGTTGATGCTGAAATAGTTGTTAATGTTACATCAGCTGATACAATTCAATAATTATACATTTTTTTCAACAGCTAAAAATTAAAATTTAAATAATAGATTTTTTCTATAAATTTAATTTATGGAAAATAATTTAAGTATCGTTAAAGATAAATTCAAAGAGTTACCAAACAACATTGAGGCCGAACAAGCTGTAATCGGTTCAATACTAGTTAGTAATGATATTTTTGATGAAGTTAATACTATTGTTTCCTCTATTAACTTTTATGATCCTATGCATCAAAAGATTTTTGAAGCAATAGAAAGTCTTATCTACAAAGGTATGCTTGCTAATCCAATAACGTTAAAAAATTATTTTGAAGATGAAAAAGATGACATTAATATTCCAGAATATTTAGTAAAAGTAACTAAATTTTCTACATCTGTAAGACAGGCAGTAGAATATTCAAAAATAATATACGATATGTTTGTCAGACGTGAATTAATAAAAATTTCTGAAGAAACTATTGATAGTGCAAAATTAAATGACCTTGATACTAGTGGTCAAACGATAATTGAGAATTCTGAACGACAATTATTTGATTTGGCTGAAAAAGGATCGTTTAATTCTTCTTTAATAAAATTTGATGATGCCATGAAACAAACTATCGAAATGGCTTCTGCTGCATATAAAAATGAAGAGGGAATTGTTGGAGTTCCTACAGGACTTAGAGATTTAGATGATAAACTTGGAGGTTTACACCAATCTGACTTGATCATTATTGCGGGTCGTCCATCAATGGGTAAAACATCACTTGCTACAAATATTGCATTCAATGCTGCTCAAAAATTACAAGATAGTGGTAAAAAATCTTCAATAGCTTTTTTCTCTTTAGAGATGTCGTCTGAGCAACTCTCAACTAGAATAATCTCAGAACAAGCCCGAATTAGCTCAAACGACATAAGAAGAGGAAGAATTTCTGATGATCAATTTGATAAATTTCTTGAGACTTCTAAAAATATTGCTGAACTTCCACTTTATATTGATGAAACACCCGCTATTAGTATTGCTGCTTTAAGTAATAGAGCAAGAAGGATTAAAAGACTATTTGGATTGGATATGATTGTTGTTGATTATATTCAGTTAATGAGAGGAACAACTTACAATAAAGATGGTAGAGTTCAGGAAATTTCACAAATTACACAAGGACTAAAAGCTATTGCAAAAGAGCTTGTAGTTCCTGTCGTTGCACTTTCACAGTTATCAAGACAAGTTGAACAAAGAGATGATCATAAACCACAACTAGCAGATTTAAGAGAATCAGGTTCAATTGAGCAAGATGCGGATGTTGTAATGTTTGTTTACAGAGAAGGATATTATCTATCTAGAAAAGAGCCAAGAGAAGCAACTGTAGAACATGCAGAATGGCAAGCTAAAATGAACGAGGTAGCACATTTAGCCCAAATTATTATTGGGAAACAAAGACACGGTCCAATTGGCAATGTTACACTTGAGTTTGAAGAAAGATTTACTAAATTTAAAGATACTCAAACTAATTAATTTCCAATATAAAAGAGCTAATGTTGGCTCAGATGTATCAAAACTTAGTTTTAAAGAACCCTAAGGCAATATTTATTTTACTTCTTATTTCTATTTTAAGTTTTGGGTATTATTCTAAAGATTTTAGGTTAGATGCTTCATCAGAGACTCTGTTAATTGATGGAGATCCGGATTTAGCCTACTTGCAAGAAATTTCTGAAAGATACGGGTCTAAGGATTTTTTAATTCTTACTTATACTCCTAATGAAGGAATGGTGAAAGAATCATCAATGAATAATTTATTAAGTCTAAAGTATAAAATTCAGAGTTTAGATTGGGTTCATAGTGTTATTACCCTTTTAGATGTACCACTTTTAAATAATTCAGATGTACCACTTCAAGAAAGATTAGAAAGCTTCAAAACTTTAAAAGATGAAGATGTAGATAGAAAAAGAGGTTTCAATGAGATTTTAAATAGTCCTGTTTTTAGAAATTTTGTAATTAGTGAGGATGGTAAAACAAGTGGGATCATTGTTAATATAAAACAAAATAATAAGTTAGAAGATATAGGAAAAAAATCTAGAGAAGAAATTGAAAATTATAAAGATCAAATAAAAAAACAAAATCATCAAAATATTTTAGAGATAAGACAAGTAATTCAAAGTTATGGAGATGTTGGAAAAATTTACTTAGGTGGAATTCCAATGATTGCAGATGATATGATGACTTTTATTAAAAGTGATATCATTATATTTGGTATTGGAGTTTTACTATTTATTATCGCAACTCTTTGGTTTGTTTTTAGAAATTTAATTTGGATTATTGTTCCTATTAGCAGTTGTTTTTTTTCCGTCATCATCATGATGGGTTTACTTGGATTACTTGGATGGAAAGTAACAGTTATTTCATCAAACTTTATTGCCTTGATGTTAATTCTTACAATGGCAATGAATATTCACATGAGTACCAGATTTCTTCAGCTAAAAAAAAATTTTCCATCAAAAAGTACCTTTGAAATCATTTCTTTAACAACAAGTAAAATGTTTTGGCCTATATTGTATACAGTTTTAACAACAATATTAGCTTTCTTGTCTTTAATCTTTAGTGAAATTAAACCCATCATAGATTTTGGATGGATGATGACATTTGGTTTGATTACATCTTTCATAATTACTTTTACTTTACTACCTACACTTTTAAGTTTTACTTCAACTAGAAATGTAGCTTTAAAAAAAGAACAAGATTCAAAAATTACATCGATACTTGGTTCAATTTCTTTAAATAGCAAATTTACAATTTTTTCTGTAACTGGGATTGTCATTATCCTAAGTGTAATTGGAATTAGCAAACTTGAAGTGGAAAATAGTTTTATAAATTATTTTGATAAAAACACTGAAATTTATAAAGGAATGAAGCTGATTGATGAAGAACTCGGTGGAACAACTCCTTTGGAAGTAATTTTAAAATTTCCTAAAAAAGAAGAAAAGAAATCAGAAGAAGATGATGAATTTGAAGATTGGGGAGATGAAGAAGACTCAAATGATGAAAAATATTGGTTTACTAAAGATAAAATAGATAGAATTGCATCTGTTCATAATTATTTAGACAGTCTTCCACAAGTTGGTAAAGTTTTATCTTTTTCATCAATCATAGATGTTGCAACACAACTGAATAATAATAACCCACTAGGTACTTTAGAGATGGGAGTATTATATTCAAAAATACCTGAAAGTATTAAAACAGAAATAATCGATCCATATCTATCAATAGAAAATAATGAAGCTCGAATTAGTCTTAGAATTATAGACTCACAAGAAAATTTAAGAAGAAATGATTTAATTAATAAAATTAATTTTGATTTAGAAAATGAATTAGGATTAAAAAAAGATGATTACAAATTAGCAGGAGCACTTATTTTGTTTAATAATTTATTACAAAGTTTATTTAAGTCACAAATTTTGACACTTGGTCTGGTTATAATTGGTATTTTCTCAATGTTCATAATTTTATTTAGAAATATAAAACTTTCATTAATTGGAGTTGTGCCAAATTTCATAGCTGCATTCTTTATTTTAGGAATTATCGGATTATTAGAAATACCATTGGATATGATGACAATCACAATTGCTGCAATTACAATTGGTATAGCTGTTGATAATAGTATTCACTATATATATAGATTTAAGGAAGAATTTAACAAAATAAAAGATTACAAAAAAACTTTAAAAACTTGTCACTCAACAGTTGGGGTTGCAATATTAAATACTTCAATCACAATTGTATTTGGTTTTTCAATTTTAGTATTATCTAAATTTATACCTACAATTTATTTTGGTATGTTTACGGGTCTTGCAATGTTGCTTGCGATGATATCAGTGTTAACTTTGCTACCTGTATTGATATTGGTAGTAAAACCATTTGGTAAAGATGCATAATGTTAGATACTCTTAAAGATTTTTATGAAGTAATCTCTATTGTTGATTTAATCTATATCGCAATAACCATATGGTCTCTAATAAGTTGTTATAGAAAAGGGTTTGTATTAAGTATCCTTTCAACGGCAAAATGGCTCCTAGCCTATGTTATTACTCTTATTTTATTTCCACGTCTAAAACCTTATGTAAAAGATATAATCGACAACGAATATGTTCTCGACGTAGGACTTGGAATCACAATATTTATAGTTGTTATCTTTTTGATCTTATTGATTAACAAAGGTATCAGTAAAGCAGTAAAATACACTGGCATCGGTGGTTTAGACACTACATTTGGATTCTTTTTTGGCTTTGTAAAAGCATATATTGTTTCAGTTTGTATTTTCTCAGGAATTCATATTGTTTATAATCATGATAAATGGCCAACAAATTTAAATAAATCATACACCTTTCCATATTTAGAAAAAGGTAGTAATTATCTGATAAAAGAATTTCCTAATGAAAAAACATACCAAGAATCTAAAGATAAAATTAAAGATATTTGATCCAAAATTAAAAGAAGAATGTGGAGTATTTGGCATAAGTAATGCTAAAGATGCTTCTGCATTAACAGCTTTAGGTTTGCATGCACTTCAACATAGAGGACAAGAAGGATGTGGAATAGTTACTTTTGACGGGGAAAAATATTATTCTGAAAAAAGATTTGGCTTAGTAGGAGATAATTTCAATAAAGAAAAAGTTTTAAAAAACCTAAAAGGTAATTATGCTATTGGACATAATCGATATAGTACTACCGGCAATAATATTTTAAGAAATATCCAGCCTTTTTTTGCAGATACTAATGCAGGCGGCATTGGAGTATCTCATAACGGAAACTTAACAAATTCAATATCTTTAAGAAACAAACTCGTAGAGGAAGGAGCAATTTTTTATACTACCTCAGACACTGAAACTATAGTTCAGTTAATTGCTAAATCTAAAAGATCAAAAACAATTGATAAAATAATAGACGCCATATTCCAAATTCAAGGTGGGTATGCATTGGTAATGATGACACAAAAATCTTTAATAGGTGTAAGAGATCCATATGGTATCAGACCATTAATGATTGGAAAATTAGGAAACAGCTATGTGCTAGCCTCCGAAACTTGCGCATTAGATATAATTGGTGCAAAATTTATAAGAGAAGTAGAGAATGGAGAAATAGTATTAATTGAAAATGATGAATTAACGAGTATCAAACCCTTCTCTCCTAAAAAAGTAAGACCATGTGTATTTGAGTATATTTATTTTTCGAGACCAGACAGCTTACTTGATAATAAAACAGCTTATGAACATAGAAAAAATTTAGGAAAAGAACTAGCAAAAGAAAATGATCTAAAAGCAGATATAGTTGTACCTGTACCAGATTCAGGAAACGCTGCAGCACTTGGTTTTGCTCAACATTTAAAAATGAATTTTGAACATGGTTTAATTAGAAATCATTATGTTGGAAGAACTTTTATTGAGCCAAGTCAAAAAATAAGAAGCTTAGGTGTAAAATTAAAATTGAATGCAAACCAAAGCGCAATTAAAGATAAAAAGATTATTTTAATTGATGACTCTCTTGTTAGAGGAACTACATCTTATAAAATTGTTAAAATGTTATATGATGCAGGTGCAAAAGAGGTTCACGTAAGAATAGCTTGTCCTGAGATAAGATATCCAGATTTTTATGGCGTAGATACTCCAACTAAAAAAGAGTTATTAGCAGCAAATAAATCTAACGATGAAATTTGTGAATATATAGGTGCAAAATCACTTAAATTTTTATCTATTGGTGGATTGTATAGAGCAATTGGATTTGACAAAAGAAATGAGGCTTATCCTCAATTAACAGATCATTATTTTACTGGGGATTACCCGGTAAAACCCGTTGATGAATTGGGTGATAATAAAATAACCCAACTTTCTTTATTAAGCACAGCATCTAATAATTAATTATGAAGACAGTAAATTTTACTGAAATGAAAAATGGTTCTAAAGAAGATTATGAGCTATTAGAGAAATTTGAAAAAAATTTTGAAAGGCAAACAGCAGATAGAATAATAAATTATTTATCTAAGCAAACTACAACTCTAGAAGGATATAAAATCACAAGATTAGAACATTCTTTACAAGCTGCAACAAGAGCATTTAAAAATAATGAAAGTGATGAAATGGTTGTTGCAACTTTATTACATGACATAGGAGATGATCTTGCGCCAATGAATCATTCACAATATGCAGCTTCTATTTTAAGACCTTACGTTTCTGAAAAAACTTATTGGATCATTCTTCATCATGGACTTTTTCAAACTTATTATAGCGCTCATCATTTAGGTGGTGATAGAAACGCAAGAGACAAATTTAAAGATCATAAATACTATCAGGATACGATAGATTTTTGTGAAAAATACGATCAGTGCTCATTTGATCCTGAGTATAAAAGTATGTCTTTAGAGGATTTTACGCCATTAATAAGGAAAATATTCTCAAAAGAACCTTATTATCACCTTTAAATTCATTTATAAATCACTAATTAGAAGCCATGATTAAAACGAAAGAGCAAATTATAGAATATTTTCAGTCAGGTATTAAAGAAACAAAAGACTTTAAAATCGGAATTGAACATGAAAAATTTTTGTTCAACACTGAAAATAATAAAAGAATTGATTATCCAAAAGTAAAAGAAATGTTTACAGCCTTGACTGAGTTTGGCTGGAACCCTGTTTTTGAAAAAAAAAATATTATTGGTCTCAATAAAGGTGATAAAAATATAACACTAGAACCTGGCAACCAAATTGAATTATCAGGTGATAAATTAAACCATATGCATGAGGCTTGCGCAGAATCTCAAGATTATTTATTTGAATTAAAACAAGTTACTAAAAAATTAGGTATCAAAATAGTTAGTGCAGGCTTTGATCCTATTTCAAAATTAGAAGATATTCCAAAAAATCCTAAGCAACGTTATGAGTTAATGACAAAAGATATGCCTCTAGGTGGAGAACTTAGTTTAGATATGATGTACCGAACATGTGGCACACAATTAAATATTGATTACAATTCAGAGGTAGATTTTATTAAAAAATTTAAATTAGTTAATTCTATTGTTCCAATTTCAATTGCATTGTTTGCAAACTCTTCAATAGTTGAGAAAAAGAATAGTAATTATTTATCCTACAGATCTAAAGTATGGCAGAGTACTTCAAGAGGAGGTTTACCTAAATTATTTTTTGAAAATTTAGATTTTGATAAATATGCAGAATTTGTGATGAACTTTCCAATTCTATTTATTCAACATAATGATCAATATATTTCAGGAAGAAAATATATATTTAAAGATTTTATGGATGGAAAAATTGAAGAGATAGGAAATAGACTTCCAATAAAGCATGATCTTACAACCCACTTAAGCACAATATTTACTGAAAATAGACTGAAGAAATATATTGAGCTTAGATCTATGGATACATGTGGTTGGGATTGCCTATGTGCTGGACCAGCTTTTAATATTGGTATGTTATACGGAAATTTAGATGAAGCATACGAACTAATCTCTTCTTGGGAAACAGATAAAATAATCAATGCTTATTTAGATGCTCCACAAAAAGGATTTAATACTCAATTAATGGGTAAAGACTTATTGTATTGGACTTCTGCTCTTCTAAACATTTCTAGGAAAGGCTTAGAAAAAAGAGATATCATTAGTAAAAAAGGAAATAACGAAACTATATTCTTAAATCACTTGCAAAATGTAGTTGATAACAAAACTACAAATGCAGATCATATGATTAGTAAATTTTCAAAAAATGAAAATTTAGAAGAATTATATGACAAATAAAATAGTAGCTATTCAAGGAAATCATCCTTCTACTCTTAACCCTGTAACTGATACTAGTGTTTTTTTAGCTAACGAAATACAAAACAAATATAAAATTTTTTATTATGATCCAAAAGATCTATCAATAAAAAACGCAAAAGTTATAGCTAAAGGTTTCTTCATTAAGTTCAATTATCGAAATAAGAAATTTTACAAAATCATTAAAGAACAAACTTTAGACCTTACAAAATGTAAGTTTATTTTAATCCGTCAAGATCCACCGTTTAATTTAGAATATATTTCAACTACTTACATTTTAGATTTTATTAAAAATAAAGTTAAAATAATAAATAATCCAACATCTATAAGAAATATGTCTGAAAAACTATATTCAGCAAAATATTTAAAATATATGCCTGATACCCTTTTTTCTCAGGATATAAATGAAATCAAAAATTTTGTTAAAAAACATAAGAAAGTAATTGTCAAACCAATTCATAGTTATAGTGGAAATGATATTTACTTATTAAATAAGTTTAATTCAAAACTTATAAATAAATATATTAAAAAACATGATCATATTATGTGTCAAAAATTTTTACCTAAGATTAATAAAGGAGATAAAAGAGTTTTTATAATTAATGGAAAAGTTTGTGGTTCAATTTCTAGAGTTCCTAAAAAAGGATCTTTTTTAAGTAACATGAGTAAAGGTGCTAAACCAATTAATATTAATTTAACAAAATTAGAAAATAAAATTTCAAAATTAATTGCAAAAGATTTAAAAAAAGAAAATATTTTTTTTGCAGGAATTGATTTTATAGATCAAAAACTTAATGGAGATATAAATGTAACATCTCCAACTGGACTTAAAACACTTTTTGATCTATCTGGTAAAAATTTAGCTAAAACTTTTTGGAAAGAACTTAAGGTTTGAATAATTTAACTAATCAACAAAAAGGTTCGTTAATGGCTTTCATAGGAGTTATGTTTATAACTCCAGACTCTTTACTGATAAGATTATCAAATATTGATACTTGGGGAATGCTTTTTTACAGAGGGGCAATTCCATTTGTAGTAGTTCTAATTGGTCTTCTTTTTTTTTATAAAACTAATTTCTTAAAAGCATTGTTTAAAATTGGTTACCCAGGAATTTTTTATGTAATTAGTTTTTCTATTTGCAATATTACTTTTATTATCTCAATACAAAACACTAATGTAGCAAATACTTTATTAATGGTTGCTCTTGCACCAATGCTCTCTGCAATTTTGGGAGCTATTTTTTTAAAAGAAAAACCAGATAATAAAACCTGGATTGCAATAATAATTACCTTTGTTGCTTGTGTTTATATATTTTACGACTCTTTAAGTCTTGGCAATTTTTATGGGGATTTATTTGGTTTAATAACTGCTTTTGGATTAGCCTGTAACGCAAACATTGCAAGATATGCAAAATCGACTGATTTAGTACCTGCAGCTGTAATTGGGAAATCGTGTGTTGCAATATTTGCCTTTTTCTTTGTTAAAGATTTTGCTTTAGTGGGAAATGATATCTTTTATGTATCTTTAATGTGTATAATGTGTGTAGCAATACCATTTGTCTTGGTCACCATAGCACCAAGATTTATAACAGCAGCTGAAGTTAATCTATTTTTCCTTCTAGAAACAATTCTTGGACCAATATGGGTTTGGATGGTTATCAAAGAACAGCCTTCTAATGAGACTATCTATGGGGGTATAATTATCATTATCACGATAGCAATTCATTCTTTACTGGCCATAAAAAAAACACAAACCAAAACTACGCAGCCAAAATAATCAAAATTTAAAAACTAAAAATGCAAAAAGAAGTAAAAAAGTCTTGGGCTCTATTTATTGGGATAGGAGTAATGATGATCGCTCATGGTTTGCAAATGCAAGTTATGGGTATTCGATCAGTAATTGAAGATTTTAGTGTCTTTACTACTGGTATCTTTATGTCTGGATATTATGTTGGTTATTTTGTTGGTTCGAGAACTACTCCTAATTTTGTTTCTAAAGTTGGTCATATCAGAGTATTTGCTGCCTTTGCTTCGCTTGCATCTTTAAGTGCTTTAGTTGCGGTTGTTTATGTAAATCCATTCATGTGGACAATTAGCAGGTTCATAACAGGTATAAGTTTAGTTAGTTGTTATGTGGTTACTGAAAGCTGGTTGAATGATAGAGCAACCAATAAAAATAGAGGACAACTATTGTCTGCTTATATGATGGTAATCTATTTTGGATTAGCTATAGGTATGTTGCTACTTAATGTTAGCAAACCAGAAGACTACGAACCATTTATTCTAGTTTCTATTTTACTTTCTCTTGCGCTTGTTCCTATTTTATTAACTAAAAGACCTGCTCCTAAATTTAAAAAGATAGAAACAATAAGTATCAAAGAATTGTATAAGATTTCACCACTTGGTTCATTGAGTTCATTCTTTACTGGTATCATTCACGCAGCATTCTTTTCTTTAATATCTGTTTACGCAACACTTGCAAAATTTACTTTAGTTGAAACATCAATACTTTTATTTATTGCAACAATTGCAGGAGTGATTGGCCAGGGACCAATAGGTTATTTTTCAGATACATTTGATAGAAGAAAAGTAATCGTAATTACAACTTTTGGAAGTTCCGTTTTAGCTTTTGTTTCAATTCTAACTTCAAATGATCCTATTCAAAATATTTATTACATGGATGAATTTGCTTTTAGAAAAATTATATTTTTTATTGCTGTAGGATTATATTCAAGCTTATGTCTTCCTTTGTTTTCACTTAACCTTGCTCACACAAATGACTTTGTTCCAAAATCAAAATTCGTAGCAGCTGGAGGCGGTTTGCAGTTTATCTTTGGTGTAGGCGCAATTAGTGGTCCTATTTTATGTTCTGTGTTTATGGAATGGTTTGGATTAAATGGTTTATTTATTTTTTTAATTATTGCTCATGCGATTATTGGTGGATTTGGTTTGTATAGGATGAAAGTTAGAGATACTGTTGAAAACCCAGACTCAACATTTACACCTATACCTGCAACAATTACACCTGCTGGACTAGAATTAGACCCAGATACTCCTGCAACGTTGGAAGAAACTTCTGTAAAAGATAATCCTGAATTAAAAAAGTATTAAACTTAAATATTAATGCGAGTCTAGTACTGCATGAAGAAATTGTTTGGTTCTCTCATTTTGAGGATCTCCAAATAATTTTTCTGGGGGTCCTTCCTCAAATATTTTACCTTCGTTAAAAAAACAAACTCTATCTGAAATCTCACGAGCAAAACCCATTTGGTGAGTGACCATTATCATAGTCAAATTATGCTCTTTATTTAATGAACGTATAACATTTAAAACTTCCCCTACTACCTCAGGATCGAGCGCAGAAGTTATTTCATCTAAAAGCATAACTTTAGGTCTCATAGCAAGAGCTCTTGCTATAGCAACTCTTTGTTGTTGACCTCCTGAAAGTCTGCTTGGATGTTGATCTTTTTTATCTGTCAAACCCACTAACTCAAGCAGCTCCAAGGCTCTTTCCTCTGCTTCCTCTTTTTTAAGCCCTAAAACTTCAATTGGAGCTTCTATGCAGTTTTGTAAAGCTGTCATGTGGGGAAACAAATTGAATTGCTGAAATACCATTCCAATTTTTGAACGTCTTTCTCTTAAATACTTTTCACTTGCCTCAACAAGATTACCATTTTCACTCATATGTGTTAAGGGCTCACCGTCTAGATTGATTACTCCACCGTTTATTTTTTCTAAAGTCATTAAAACTCTAAGAACTGTAGTTTTACCTGATCCTGAAGGTCCAATAATTGAAACCATTTCATTTTTTTTAATATCTAGATTTAATTTATCTAAAACTACTAAATCACCATATTGTTTCGTTACTTGATCAAATTTTACAATTATTTCATCAGATTTATTTTTCATAATTTATTTTTTTATTTTTCCCTGTGCTTTATTAACATCATTTTCTAATTTTCTAACCCACATTGCAGCAGGAATTGAAAGAGTTAAAAATATAATTCCAACCAAAGTATAAGGTTCTAAATATCTATAATTATATCCACCGACTGCAGTTGCTGCGTGGAATAATTCTGCAACTCCTATTGTTGAGAGCAATGGTGTATCTTTAAAGATACCAACTAAATAATTTCCCATTCCTGGTATAGCTATAGGGAATGCTTGTGGGAGAACTATTCTTCTATAAGTATAAATTGTTGAAAAATTAAGAGCTCTACATGCCTCCCATTGAGATTTTGGAACGCCTTCTAAAGCGCCTCTATAAACCTCAGATAAATAAGTTCCAAAATGAAGACCAATTGTTATCATTCCACAAACCCAAGCAGATAAAGTAATTCCAAATTGTGGTAATACAAAATAAACAAAAAATAACTGAATTAAAAGTGGTGTTGATCTTATAAATTCTACTATTTCTCTATTTATCCAGTTAACAATTTTAAATGGTGTCTTTTGCCCTAGTAAAAAAAATAATCCAACTACTAGGGCGATTGCATAACCTACACCTGCTGCAAGAATAGTATTTAAAGTTGCTATTGCCATTTGTGGCAATATTTCAAATGTAAAATCCCATCTCCATCCCATTTGCATAATTTAAATTCTTTCCTTTCCAACTTTTCTAGCTGCCAATATCTCTAACCATCTTAAAAATGGAACTAATGCAAATCTAGCAATAATATAATAAATCAGTAATGCTGTTCCAAAACACTGTGCTGATAACCAGGTAATAGAATTAATTTGTTTTGCTTCAAAGGTTAAATCCACAACTGTCACCAATGCAACCAATGCAGTAGCTTTTAACAATTCTACAGTTAAATTTGCAGCAGGTGGAAGAATTATTGGAAAAATTTGTGGAATAATTATTCTTTTAATTCTTTTTGCTGGACTAAAATTTAAAGCATGTGCTGCCTCCCATTGCCCCCGTGGTACTGCAAGTATTCCTGCTCTAACTATTTCTGCGCCATATGCACCAAAGTTTAAACCTAGAGCTACTACTCCTGCTGTAAAGGCTTCAAGTGATATTCCAAAGAAAGGTAATACATAATAGGCCCAAAATAATTGAACTAATAAAGAAGTTCCTCTGAAAAATTCTATATATACCGTAGCAATCCCTTGTATCACTCGATTTTTAGAAAGTCTCATCAAACCAAAAATCATAGAAATAATCACATATAGAATCATAGAACAAACAAGAACTTTTACTGTAGTTACTGTTCCCAATAAAAGTGTAACACCATGTTCGTTTAAAAATTCAAAATATGTCAAAGTATTTTCCTTTAGATTTTAAAAACCAGGCAACAATTAAGTTGCCTGGTTTAATTTTTTAATAATGTAAATTATTTAGTTGAGCAAGCCCACTCTGTAGTCATGTCAGGTGGAGGTAGTTGAGCTTTATCATAGCCATACTTACCAGCTCTCTCTAACATTTTATCAGGGTTAGCCAAAACTTTAGCTAAAGCTACGTTAAAAGCATCTCTGAACTTACTATCACTTTTTCTAAAACCAATACCAACAACGTTTACAGTTTCTTTAGGCATCAATTTAGGATCAGTTACTTCAAATGCTCCACCAGTTTTTTCCTCATGCTCTTTTGCACCAAAGAAAGTTTGAACAGCAGCATCTGCTCTTCCAGCTTTCATCGCTGCTAAAATACCAACTTCACCTTCTACTAAAAGCATTTGGCTATCTGGAACACCAGCTTTTTTTGCAGCTTCTACAGTATTAAAACCAGTTCCTGTTACAAGTTTAGCTCCAGTTCTAATTACATCTGCATAATTATTAATTCCCTTAGGATTACCTTTTGGAACTAACATCGCATCACCAAATACTCCAATTGGATCTGAAAAATCAATATTGGCACATCTGCTTTTTAGAATGTACATACCTCCAGTAATCATGTCTGATCTATCAGCGTTAATTCCTGGAATAAGACCTGACCATTCAAAAACTTTTGTTTCATGCTCAGTAATCCCCATTTCCTCTAAAACAGTTAAAGCTATCATGTTTACGAAACCTAATGCTTCACCATTATCTCCAGCGTATGCCCATGGCACAGCAGTACCAAAACCTAGTCTTAATTTGTGACCGTCTGCAAGCCTTTCCGTTAATGTTTTTGCATTAACAGTCGAAATACTAAACAGAAGAACAAATAAAACAGTTAAAGTCTTATATATTTTTCTCATTATATACCCCTTAGTTATGTTTTGATAAATTTAAACAGATTAAAGAAGCTGTGTACACCCACCCAAAAAAATTTTATTCAATCTTAAGTTGTCTAATATTTATTTTATAAGGATTTTTTCTGATAAATTTATTTCACCATCATTTTCAGGTGTCAAGTAAACACCCATATCATAATGATTGTAAGTTTGTTTTAGTGTTTTGAGTAAATTAAAAGAATTGTCATCTGTTGCAGGTTTTAAGTTAATAGCAACACATCTTGGAATATTTTTTTCAACTTTAAACAAAACATTATTTATTTTTATAGTTTTGCCAATCCAATTTCTTTCTTCCCAAGCTTCCATTCCATCAAAATATAGGTTACCTCTAAAAATAGATTTTTCAATTTTTTGATCAATTTTATTCTCAAAATCTTTAATACTATTAACATTTAAAAGAGAAATTGAATTTCTAAACATGGAATTGTTAGATATGGAAGTATCATAAAAAGGATACTCATCATTTCTCATTAGTCTGATATCGTTTTTTAAAGAGCCCTCTAATTCAATTAATTTTTTTACAAGATCATCATTTTCATTTGATTCATTAACATTAACTGTAATAATTTCTTTATTATTTAGCGTTAAAGTTAACTTATTATCCTCATGTAAAAAATTATACTTATTAAATACTGGAGTGTTTTTAAGTGTTACGATTTTATTCCATTTACCTTTTCTTGTTTCAGGATTTTTTTCAAATTCTGTAGATTGATCTAAATCAAGATTTTGTGAAAATGCAAAAACTCTATCCCCTTCTATCCCAACATTTTTATTAATTTTACATTTTTCAATATTTTGAAATGAAATAGATTTTACAGGACAGTTATGTATTGAAGTAATAATAGCACTCATATAATCTTTAAAAATAATATGACTTATCTTAATTCAAATCAACTGAAACAGTACAATGAAGAAGGATATGTAGCGCCCTTAGATATCTTAACTAAAGAAGAGGCTTTGGAAGCAAGAAATGAAATTGAGCTAATAGAAAAAGAAATGCCAAATGAAATTGATAAATCTGGCAGATATAATGCTCACTTAATCTCTCCTAAACTAGATGTAATTGTTCATAATTCTAAAATTCTTGATGCAGTTGAAAGCATTATCGGAGAAAATATTTTAGTTTGTAGTACTACTTTGTTTATTAAAAACCCTAAACAAGAAGGATTTGTAAGTTATCATCAAGATGCAAAATATATTGGTTTGGAACCCCATAATTGGGTTACTGCATGGATAGCAATTACAGATTCTAATAACGAAAATGGTTGTATGAGAATGTGGCCTAAATCTCACATAGAACTAAAAGATCATAACCAAAAGTTTAATGAAGGAAACCTGTTAACACGCGGTCAAACAGTAGAAGGAGTACCAGAAAATGAGGTTAAACCTGTAGAGCTTAAAGCGGGTCAAATGTCATTACACCACCCAAGAGTAGTTCATGGCTCTGGGGTAAACAAAAGTAATGACAGAAGAATAGGATTTGCAGTTCAAAGCTATATAGGAACCAATGTTAAACAAGTTTTAGGAAAAAATAGTGTTCAAATTGCTAGAGGAAAAGATGAATATCATTATCACGAGGTTATTAATCGTACTAATTCATTAATGAGTGAAGAAGGTAAATTGTTAAGAGTAAGAGAAAACAAATATCTTAAGGAAATATTTTATAAAGGATCAAAAAAAAAAGGTTTGTATTAAAATTATGTCAAACCTAAAAAATATAATCCAAAGTATAAACGAAAAAGATTTAGATAAAGCTTTAAAGCTTTGCAAATTATATCAGAATAAAAAAAATAGTGATATAATCTTTAATTTAAAAGGTGTTGTTTATCTTTTAAAAAATGATTTAGAGATGGCTGAAAATAGTTTTCTCCACTCAATCAAAATTAATAAGTCATTTTTAGATCCACTAAAAAATCTTTATACGGTTTATCATAAAAAAAAAAAAATAAATGAAATGCTTTCCATAGCTAATGAGCTTGTCGATAAAGATAATAAGAATCCATCGTCTTATTATAAACTTGCCTATGCATTAGAAATTAACAATAAATTTGATGAAGCGATTAAATATTATGAAAATTGTATTAATTTAAATGGGAAAGAGAAAAAGTATGCATTGAACAATATTGGAAATATTTACTTAAAAAAGAATAGACCAAAAATATCAATTAAGTATTTTTTAGAAGCATTTAATTTAGATCAAAATGATAAAATAATCATAAATAATCTTCTATCAAACTATATAGAACTTAGAGATGAGAAAAATTCAGATTTTTATTATAAAAAAGCAGAAATTATAGACCCTAACTTTAGTGAGTTTTTATTTAATAAAGCTAACTATTTATTTATTAAAAACCAAATTGAAAAAGCAGTTGAAATTTTAAAATCTAACAAAAATCAAATTAGATTTTTGACCAAATTAATAAAAATATATTTCACCATAGGAAGAATAGAAGATGCAAAAGCACTTCTTAAAGAAAATGAAAATATAATTAAAAAAAATGAAAATTTTATCAATTTTTTAGGTATGAGATATTTATATGAAGGTAATTTTGAACTTGGATGGAAATATTATGAGCATAGACCATCAAAAATTCAAAATTTTTTTTCTGAAGTAAAGGAGTGGAGAGGAGAAGATTTAAGGTCAAAAGTAATTGCTGTTTATAATGAGCAAGGATTGGGTGATACTATTCAATTCTCTAAATTTATTATTCCCCTGTTAAAAATTTCTAAAAAAGTAATTCTAGTTGTACCAAAAAAAATTCAAAACTTGTTTAAGACAGATTTTGAAAATCTTGATATTGAAAATAATGAAACTATTAAAATCAAAAAATTTGACTACAAAATCTCGCTTGGTTCGTTGTTAAAGTATTTTTATAAAAATCGTATAAGTAGTGATGAAAATTTAATAAGATTTGAAAAAAATTCTGTAGATAATTGGAAAAAAGAAATTAACAAAACAAAATTAAATGTTGGTATAGCTTGGTCTGGATCTTTTAATGGACCTAATGAACCATTTAGATCAATACCTTTAAAGTCATTGGAAAAAATATTTTCTTTAGATATAAATTTTTATAATCTTCAGGGTGAAATTTGGGATAGAGATTTAGATTTTTTCAAATCATCAGATATAATTGATTTTAGTAAATATGATTTAAATGAAATTTCATACATTATACCTAATTTAGATTTAGTAATTTCTTCAGATACATTTTTGCTACATTTGTCCGCATCATTAAATCAAGAAACTTGGGGTATTTTAAATCTATATCCTGATTGGAGATGGGGAGAATTTTATAAAATAAATCCATACAATACAGTTAAGCTATTTCATCAAAAAGAATTTAATAACTGGAAAAATGTTGAACACGAAATTTTTGAAAATTTGAATAAAAAATTAACATGAAAAAAGCAATCAATCTTGGAATTATAGGTATAGATCATGGTCATATCTTTGACATGTTGGATGAAATGTTAAAAGAAGCATGTGTTTGTGATTATTTTTGGACCGAGGGTAATCCATTAACTTTGAAAGAATTTAATACAAAATATCCTAATATTAAGAGAAAAGAAAATAAGGAAGAAATATTAAATGATCCATCTATTGATATGATTTTAATATCTTCGGTTCCAAAAGATAGAGCTCATAATTCAATAGAAGCTTTAAAAGCTGGAAAAGATGTAATGGTCGATAAACCTGGTTGTACTACTTTAGACCAATTAAACGAGCTTAAACAAACTGTAAAAGAAACTGGAAAAATATGGTCAGTTAATTTTTCAGAAAGATTTCACGTTGCGGCAGTTGCCAAAGCTGAAGAATTAGTTAACGAGGGAAAAATCGGTAAAGTAAAGCAAACAATTGGAACCGGTCCTCACAGACAAGGAAATTATGAAAGACCTGATTGGTTTTATGATAGAGATAGTTATGGTGGGATAATTACTGATATAGGCTCACATCAAATTCATCAATTTTTAGTATTTACAAATTCAAGCGAAGCAAAAATTAATCATGCTCTTGTAGAAAATACTACCAAAAAGGAAAAGTCTGGTTTTCAAGATTTTGGAGAGGTTAATCTTACTGGTAATGGTGGACATGGTTACATAAGATTAGATTGGTTTACCCCAGATGCACTTCCAACATGGGGAGATGGAAGATTATTAATCCTAGGAGATAAAGGTTATATAGAAATAAGAAAATATACAGATTTAGCAAAATCAGAAAAAGGTAATCATTTATATTTAGCTAATAGTGAAGAATTAAAATACATCGATTGCTCTGATATGAAACTGCCCTACTTTAGAAATTTAATAAATGATGTAATCAATAGAACTGAAACTGCTTGCCCGCAGGAATTAACTTATCTTTCAATGGAACTTGCAATAAAAGCACAGTTAAAAGCTGAAACAAAATGAAAAAATATCAAGTTGCAATTATAGGAACCAACATAGGTGCTAAGCACTATAAAGATTTACAAAAATTAAAAGATAGATTTAATGTTCACACTTTATGTGGTTTAACTAGAGAAGCTATTGATAAAATATTAAATTCAAATACTGATACAAAAGTTTCTCTTAACTTTGACGATATATTAAAAATTAAAGAAATTGATATAATTGATATTTGTCTCCCACCCCACTTACATTTTTCAGCCTGTAAAAAAGCTATGGAATCAGGAAAGCATGTAATTTGTGAAAAGCCATTAGTATCAAGTCTAAAAGAAGTCGACGAATTAGAAAAAATCAGTAAAGAAACGGGTAAAATTATTTTTCCAGTTTTCCAATATCGATATGGTCTAGGATTTTCAAAGTTAAAAGCACTAATGAAATCTGGTTTAGCAGGAAAACCCTTGGTTGCTTCTTTAGAAACTCATTGGAATAGAGGAAAAAATTATTACTCTAAACCCTGGAGAGGTACCTGGAAAGGTGAACAAGGTGGCGCAATATTAAGTCATTCAATTCACATTCATGATTTGGTAAGTATGGTTTTGGGTCCTGTTTCAAATGTATTTGCAAAATTAGCAACTAGAGTAAATGATATCGAGGTAGAAGATTGTGCTGCACTTTCAATTGAAATGAAAAATGGATCTCTAGTTACAAGTTCTATTACTTTAGGTGCTGCAAATGATACTAGTAGACTTCGATTTTGTTTTGAAGGATTTACAGCTGAGTCAAGTGCTTCTCCTGATAAACCTTATAACCCAGCTGATGATAAATGGAATTTTTTACCAAGAGCTCCTATAACCAAAACTCAAATTGATGAAGTGCTATCAAAAGTAAAAGAACCAAAATCCTGGTATGCAGGAATGTTTGAAGAAATTGCAAATAAACTAGATGGATCACCAAGTGATGAAGTGACACTACTTGATGCACGAAAATCTTTAGAATTTGTAACCGCTGTTTACGACTCGTCTAGACAAAATAAAAATATTAAACTTTCAATCAATAAAGATAATCCTTTATATAATTCTTGGTTGCCGTTAAATAATTGAATATGACAGATAACAATGATGAAGCTAAAGAAGCTCTTGGACAATAAATCTTAATTTAATTGTAAATACAATAAATTTTTTAATAACCCTTCTTAGGGTTAATTTTATTTAATACCTTACTATTTTTTAAATAATTTTGAAAATTATTTAGGAAAAAGTTAATTTTATCCATCATCTCATTTTTATATCCCCCTCCAGTATGTTGGGTAAGTATTAAATTTGGACAAGACCATAGAATGTTATTTTTTCTTAACGGCTCTTCAGCTGTAACATCTAAAACAGCACCCTTTATTAAATTATTTTTAAGTTTTTTAATTAGATATTTTTCATTAATTAAATTGCCTCGACCAACATTAATTAAAATACTTTGTTTTGATAAACTGTTAATTAATTCTTTATTAAAGAGCATTTTAGTTTTTAAAGTTCCAGGAAGTGCGCAGATTACTATTTCAGCTTTTTTTAACTTTTTAATAATAAAACTTTTTTTTGAATTTGAGTCAATAAATGAGTATTTACAATTAAATAACTTTATATATTTTGCTATTTCCCGATTTATTGATCCTTTACCAAAAAATAAAATATTTTTATCATTTAATATTTCTAATTTAGCTCTAATTGGGTCACCAATCCATTTTTTTTCTTTTTTTAACAAAGTGAAACTATCCAAACCTCTATAAAAAGAAAAAATCCCTGCCATTACTGTCTGTGCTACTTGGTGTGCAAAAAAACTTTTTAAATTACTAATGATTACATCTTTGTTTAAAAAATTTTTTTTAACATTAGAATATTCACCAAAGCCTGTTGATTCTAATTGAATCCATTTTATTTTGCTACTTTGCTTTATCCAATCTGATGGAATATTTCCAAATACAATCTCACATTTGAGGAAATTTTTATCAGCAATTTTTTTAAATCTTAGATTAGAAAAATATAAATTGTGTCTTTTTAAATTTTTTTTAATAATCTTTTTTTCTAAATAATTTAATTCACATGCAATATAGATATTCATAAATTTTATATTGATCGATTACCAGTATTCGACCTAGTTTGCTTTATAATCATTTTTTTACAATTATTCTTTCCAAAAAGAATCCTTTGGCTGACCTCTATCAACAACAACACACGAATACACTGACTCTTTATCAAATGGAAAATCTTTTTCGATTTTGTCATTCATGGTAATACCTATCCCTGGATTTTCAGGCCTTAAAAGATAACCATTTTCAATAATTTTTTGATCACCAAACATTATTGGTTCGAGCTTGTATGGTATCATTGGAAATTCAACTAGGTTTCCATTACATCCAAATGCAACATGATAATTTGCCATAATCGCCACTGGTCCTCCCCAAGCATGTACAACAGGTTTTATTTTTGAATTATCAAACACTTCTTTTACAGCATGCATTCCTCCAATAACTGATGCATCTGGTTGAACAAAATTATATATATCTAGATTTATTCTTTCTATCATTTCTAAAGGTGTGGTTATAACTTCGCCACCACAAATATCTATATTAAGAATTTCTTTTAATTTTTTAAATCCTTTTATATCCATTGGGCCAACAGCTTCTTCTAAAAATAATATTTTTTCTTTTGTAATATTTTTTACATGGTTAATATAATTTATTACGTCTTCTGCATTTATAGGTGGATCTGCAAGATTTTGGCACATATCAATGCCTACATCTATTTCATATTTCCTAGCTTCTTTAAGTACCCATGCAGTTTTATTTATATCACTTGGAACTGCTCTAATTTTATATTTTTTTATTCCTAGTTTTTTTAAAAGTTCTAGTTCCTCTATAAAGTGTTCTTTTGTGTCACAAATTCCTCCACTTCCATAGACTTCTAATTTTTCTTTTTCACTATTTCCAAATAATTTATATGCAGGACATTTTTGTGTTTTAGATTTTGCATCAACTAAAGCTATTTCAATTGCGCTTGTAGTGTGCCTAGCGGCCCCTTGTAATGACCAATAATCACAAACACTACATAAATCTTTGTATCTTCTTAAAATATTAAACCCATCTTTTCCAATTAGGTAAGGAGCACATAGTTCAACGATAGATTTAAAAACTTGTGGTGCAAAAACACCTAAATAACCTTCACCATAACCTTTAACTCCATTTTCAAGAGTTACCTCAACTAATCCAATAGTTCTTTTTGGGCCATTAGGAAAGCACTCTAAAATTTCAGGATGATTTTTACTGCCATAATCAGCGCTTAGTAGAATTGTTCTAATATTTTCAATTTTACTCATTAAAACTTTAAATGAGGAACTTTAATTTTTTTCATATAATCAAGAGTTTTTTGCCTATATTTTTCACGCATATCTCTTGTTGGTGGCCTACATCTACTTGATGGAAGCCCGACTAATTCCATGCAAAGTTTATCTAAATAACCATCCCCAGATGTATAATCAGTTTCAATTTCGACCCAAAGTTTATAAAAAGGCATAGCTTCTTCAACCATCATTCTGGCAATTTCTTCAAAATTTTTCTTTTTAACCTCATTAATTAATTTTGCTCCCCACTCTGGCCAAAAGTTACACATATGAACTTCAAAAGCTTTTGCATTTAATGGCTTCATTGCTGAGTAAGGAAAAAATAAATTATTATCAATTATTGTAAACCTACTAGAATAAGTTGAAGTTACATCTTCAAATTCCATTGCATCAGTTCGTGGTGTTGCCCACTTTAATCCAACAATATTAGGAAGATCTTTTATTTTTTCAATAAGTTGATTAGAAACGCTAGTTGAAGTCCAAAAAGTATTATATAAAATTATACCCGGTCCACCTTCCGCTGCACTAGATGCTGCTCTCACATATTCAATAAAATCATCTTCAGTATGTTTGAAGTAAAAAGGACAGGAAACTTGAAGAAAATCATAGCCAAAATCTTTAGCTACATTTGCAAGTTTTTCTAATTCTTGAGTATTCGTTGTTTGACCTCCTAAAGCTATTGGTGTTCTTCCATTTACTATTTTTGCACTTTCTTTAGCTAAAGATAACCTCTCATCAAAACTCATTGCTGAAAAATCACCAGCTGCTCCACCAAAAAGTAATGTACAATTCTCATTATTTAAACCATTACCCAATAAAAACTCTACATAATCTTTAAGTGCATCAAAGTTTAAAGGTAAATTTTCTATATCTTTAAAAGGAGTTGGAACAGTTACATAACAACCTTCTAGTTTTTTTTTCAAATTTTCATAATCCATAATTACACTCCTTACTTATTAATTCTTTTCATTGATATATGCCAAGGTATTAATATTTTTTCCATCATTGTAACAAAACCAAATATTGTTAAGCCTAGAACTGTTAAGAAAAATATTCCTGCAAAAGCTAAATCTGGTCTCATATTCCCTGTTACGATAGAGATGTAAAAACCAAGTCCTTTATCTGATCCAATAAATTCTGCTATTGTTGCTCCCACTGTTGCATTTATTGCCGCATATTTAAAACCAACAAAACATTGAGGTAAAGCAGCTGGCAAACGAATTGAAAAGAATGTTTTCAATCTACTTGCGCCAGTAGATTGATAAAATAGAGTAAGTTCATTACTTAATGAATTAAATGCTAAAATTGCATTTAATACTATGGGAAAGAAACAAACTAAGACTACAATAATTACTTTAGGCATTAAACCGAAGCCAAACCAAGATATAAATAGTGGCGCAAAGGCTATTTTGGGTGTCATCTCGATACTAACAAAAAAAGGATATAAAGTTCTTCTTAATATAGAAGAAAAAGAAATAGCTATTCCAAAACCTACGCCTAAAATTAAAGCTATAATATAGCCAAGGACAGTTTCCAGAGCAGTTACACCTGTATAATAAATTAGTTTATCTAAATCAGCAGAGCCTTTTAAAACAATTTCTGAGGGAGATGGTAAAATATATCTTGGTATATCAAATAAGGGTATAGAATATTCCCAAAACAAAAAAAAACCTATAAAAAATAAAATCAACATCCATCCGCTGAAGACCCATTTAATAAATTTTTTCATCTTTAATATTAATCTCTAAATTACTCCATATTTATGGAAAACTTCTTGTATTGAATTCACGTATTCAGCAAATTTAGGTGATCTTTTAACGTTTAAATCTCTTGGATATGGAAGGTCTATTTTTATTTCTCTATCAATTTTACCAGGTCTTGGTGTAATCAAAATGACCCTGTTAGATAGCTGTACTGCTTCCTCAATAGAATGAGTAACAAATATAACTGTTGGTTTTTTAACCATCCATAATTTTTGAAAATCTGCTCTAATTTTTTCTCTAGTCATTGCATCTAACTTACCCAAAGGTTCATCAAGTAAAATTATTTTTGGGTCATGTATCATTGCTTGACAAAAAGCAGCTCGTTGCTGCATGCCTCCTGATAATTCATTGGGAAATCTATCTGCAAAATCATCTAAATTTACAGACTTTAAAATATTATTAATTTGTTCTTGATAATCTTTAAGATTAAGCCCTCTTAACTCTAGTTGTAGTTCAATGTTGCCCTTAACGGTTCGCCATGGAACTAGGGTATTATCTTGAAACATTATTCCAATATCTGTCTTAGGTCCATTTACAAGTTTTTTTTCAAATTCTACTTTTCCACTTGTTGAATCTAATAATCCAGCAACCATAAGCATTAGAGTTGATTTTCCACACCCAGATGGTCCTAAAACTGAAACAAATTCTCCAGAATTAATATTTATAGTTGCAGGTCCAAAAGCATGAACTTCATCTTCACCGCTTCCAAATACTTTTTTTAATTCTGTTACTTCTATGAAATTTTTCATTTATAAAAATTTAAAACTAGCCGAATATTATATATACTCGGCTAGTGATTAAATGTGTTAATTAATTTATGAACTGATTAGTATAAAAGTCAGATGCCTTAGCATTTTTGTCTAAGTCATTATATTCTTTCATCAATTTAACCATGCTCTCCCAATCAGAAGGTACATTTAAACCAAGAACTTTATCCTTGTTAGCTCCAGAATATAATATTCCCAAAGTTACATCTAATACTTCTCTTGATTGAGCTTTACCAGCATCTTCAGCCATCGAACCACCAACAATATCAGCAATTGCGTCTACTGCAGAGTCCGGATTTTTTTCTGCTTTAGCATAAGCTTCAACCGTAGCTTTCATAAATCTTTTTGCTACATCAGCATTATTTTTGATTGTATCATTGTGAGCGCCTATACAATATCCAACTTGATTTACTCCATAATCAGAGTAAGGAAAAGCTACTGGTTGAGCTCCACCATTGGCTTTAATTTCAGCTGGCTTATCATCTAATCCACCTAAAATTCCTACAGAACCACCACTAGCTTGTAAGTAACTTGATACAAGAGCACCATCTGGAACAACTGTTATATTAACATCCGATTCCTTAAGACCAGCATTTTTTAAAACAATAGGGAAAAAAGTATTTACTCCAGCATTAGCTGTTGTTAATATTTTTTTTCCTTTTAAATCTTTAATTGTCTTAACTCCAGCATCAGGTCTAACTAGAACTGCTTCTGTTCCCATAGCATCAATTACACCAATAGATTTTAGTGGTGCTCCTTTTGATACAAGATCTGTCATAGCTCCGCATGAACCATAAGAAAAGTGACTATCTTTATTAGCTACTAGTCTGTGTGCAGAACTTGATCCATTACCAGACCTAATATCCAAATCAATACCATATTTCGCATAAGTTCCATCAACAAAACCTAATGCAAATCCAGCATGTGATCCATAGTACATCCAATTTAATCTTAATTTAACCTTATCTGCAGCAAATGAAGATGAAACTGTTAGTAAAAAAATAACTGCTATTTTGCAGATATTATTTAAAAGTTTAATCATATTATTCCCTCTCTATTGTTTTTTTTTCTAATATTGTCTCAATAATTTTAAATAAATTAACTATTTAAAACGACAAATTAATAATATTTATAGACAAAAAAAAAATTGTTATAATATATGATTAATTTTATGATAGTGTCATAAATGAATAAAATTGTGTCGTTAATAATTAACTTTTTTATAAATTAATAAGATGGGAAAAAAAACATTTTCATTTGATATTATTCTTCAACCAGAATTTCCATCCAACTCGCTAGTTTTAATACAAGAAGCACTAAGAATAACTAACCAATACAGAATTAATGAGATTTTTAAAAGTAGACTTATAACAATTGATTCAAAAAAAGTTAGATCAAGCAATGGCCAGTGGTGGAAAGCTGATGGTGGATTAGAAGCTATTAAAAATCCAGATTTTATAATTCTGATCGGTGGAAATTTGCCAATACAAAAAAAATCAAAAAAATTATTTTCCAAATTAAGAACAGCTCATAAAAATTCATCTAAAATAATAGCAGTTGATACTGGAGTTTTTATAATTGCTGAATCTGGTTTAATTAATAAAGAAACTATTGTTTGTACACATTGGGAAACTAAAAGTAATTTTATAGAAAGATATCCAGATATCAAAATTGTAGAAAACATTTATACCATTAATTCAAATGGACTAATGTTTGCTGCGGGTGGAATATCTACTCTAGATTTAATACTTGAATGTATTAAGAGAATTAAAGGAAAAAGTTATTCTGATGAAATTTCAGAAGCTTTAATTTATAGACCCAGAGAAAAATCAACGTTGCAAAAAAATGAAAATTTTAATCTATCAAAAAATAATATTTGCCAAAAATCAATTTTAATAATGGAAAAAAATATAGAAACACCAATCAAAATCACTGAGATAGCAAAAAAACTTAATATATCTTTAAGAACATTAGAGCGTAAGTTTTATAATTTATATAAAATGTCACCAATTAAATTTTATGTTAATTTAAGAATTAAATTTGCTAGAAATCTTCTTTTCTATGATGATCGCAAAATTAACGAAATATCAAGCATTGCTGGATTTAACTATAATTCTGTATTTATTAATTCATTCAAAAAAATTTACAATAAAACACCTTCCGAATACCGAAAGTATTTTAGAAATCAACAATTCGATAAATCTATTTAAAAAAATAAATTTAAAGTAGAATATTAAATATAGAAAAAAGAATTTATAGAAATGAACAAAGAAAATACAAGTAAACTCTGGAAAATCATACAGGAAGCTGGCGATTATTTGGTGGGACAGTTACCTGACCACCCAAATCACCCTAAAGGAAGAAACCCCTATGCTCATGTTGCTATCTGTGTGAAAAGCAAATTTAATGCGAGTTACAAAGATATTCCTGACGAACAGTTTGAAGAAGTAATAAAATATATTGAGTTTTTAAAAGAAAATCCTAGTTAGCTTTAATTGAATTTAACAATTCATCAACATCACTATCTTTAGTATTCCAAGCAGCAACTAATCTCACCGCTTTTCCATCTAATTCTTCTTCATTCATTTTATAACCTTCAGAATTTAGATGTTCTATTTTTTCTCTTGGGAACTTTGCAAATACTTCATTTGCTTCAGTTGGGTAAGCAATTTCAATATCGTTATGCTTACTTAACCCTTCACTTAATTTTTTACCCATTTTATTTGCATGCTTTGCATTTCTCAACCAAACATCATTTGATATATATGCATCGAGTTGTGCAGAGACAAAACGCATTTTAGACAATAAATGCCCTGCTCTTTTCATTAAAAAAGCAATGTCCCCTACCAATTCTTTCTTAAAAAATATAATTGCTTCAGCTGCTAAACATCCATTTTTAGTTGCTCCAAATGACAATACATCAACCCCAGATTTCCATGTCATTTCTGCTGGAGTTACATCTAAAGAAACCAATGCATTAGCAAATCTTGCTCCATCCATATGAAAATTTAAATTATGTTTATGAGTGATTTCTGCAATTTTTTTAATTTCATCTAATTGATAAACCTCACCTGTTTCACAAACCTGAGTAATACTAACTGATGAAGGTTGTGTATGATGAACAATCCCTTTTCCACCTATCGATTGATCCAATTCCTCTGCAGTTATTTTTCCCATAACTCCATTTAAAGTAACTAACTTTCCCCCTCCTGTATAAAATTCAGGTGCACCACATTCATCAGTATTTATATGAGACATCTTATGACAATAAATGTTTCCATAAGAAGGTGTCATTGTAGATAATGCTAATGCATTAGCCGCAGTACCTGAGGCAGTAGGAAAAACAATTACTTCTTTTTCAAATATTTCTGAAAACTTGTCTTGTAATTCTGTTGATATTGGATCATTACCATAAGGAGTACTATCTCCTTCATTGGCTTTTAAAATTGCATCTAATACCTCAGGACAGGCACCAGCAACATTATCGGAAGCGAATTTAACTCGCTCTCTTTTTATTTTGATTTTTGCCATAATTATTGTTTTGGAAAGTAATCTTTAAGCTCACCTTCTCGGTAAACATCTGCAGTACAACAATGTAAACCACCACCAAAAGCGTAGGCATCTCTAAGTTCTACAGGTATAACTTCCATTCCTAATTTATCTAATTGTTCAGCTTGATATTTTTCGCTTTTTTCCACACACACAGTTTTAGGATCCAAAACTAAAACATTCATTGATAGCCAAGTTGATGAATAACATAATGGAGGTGGTTCGTTATGTGCTGGTTGTGCACTATCTACAATTTCCCAACCATTATCTTCAAAAAGTTTTCTTTGTTCCTTAGGAAGTCTTCTTTGTGGGTTATTGATAATTAAACCCTCTTTAATTGGAGTAAAAGTAGCATCAATATGAATTGGATAAGGATCACCTGGAAAGTTAACTGCGTGAACTCTGTGATCTTTATAATGTCTCTTTAGCCAATCAATTCCTTTTAAATTAGTTGTAAATCCATGTTGAACAACTAAGTCTTTTCCAAATCTTAATACGTCTGCTGCATCAAATAATGGTTCTTCTTCAGTAGTTACAAAGTATTTTTTCTCAGTCCACTCTAGTCTTCTTTGAACACCAATTTTATCTGATAAATAATCTTTTCTGTAATCTGCATCCGTTAATCTTGGTTTTGGAGCAGACTCGTGTCTCATGTTAGGATCTTGATTGTAATAATCTTTAAGTAGTGGTCGATAACATAAGTATTCAAACCAACGACATCGGTAACTCATTGTTGCTTCTAAAATTTCATTTCCTACTGTCAACAAAACATCTCTTGGAGGCATGCAACCAAACATTGTTTCAGCTTCCCAATCTGGTGTGGATGTTTTTTGATTAAAATCTATTGGTGTTGGTCGATCAACTTTAATGCCTCTTTTTTCAAGCATGTTTGAAAAGTTATCTAATAATTCATTTGCTTTATCGACGGTGTCTTTTGTTCTTGGTCCAAACTGACCTCGCATATCACTGTCTTCTGGAACTTTTGCATCTAATGCTGGTTCTGGTGCTGGTATACAAGTACCATCCGCTCTTCCAACAATCACATGTTTTAACGGATCCCACTCATTCCAACTATTAACAATAGCTTTATTCTCGCTCATAAAAATTAGTTTTTTATAATATTATGCTCAGGGCCGAAAGGAAATTTTGTAATATTTTCTGTTGCATCTTTGCCAATCACCAAAATATCGTGTTCTCTATATCCACCTGCACCAGGATTGCCCTCTGGGATCATTATCATTGGCTCCATAGACACGACCATATTTTTCTCAAGAACAGTATCAATATCTTCTCTTAATTCTAAACCAGCTTCTCTTCCATAAAAATGTGAAAGCATACCAAATGAATGTCCATAACCAAAAGTTCGATACTGAAGATAACCAAGCTCGGCAAATAATTCATTTAGTTCATGGCAAATATCAGAACACTTAACACCTGGTTTAATTAATTCTAATCCACGTTTGTGAACTTTAACATTTGCCTCCCATGCTTTAAGTGAAGCATCATCAGTATGATCTAAAAATAAAGTCCGCTCTAGTGCAGTATAATATCCAGAGATCATCGGAAATGTATTTAAAGATAAAATATCTCCTTTAACTAATTTTCTATTTGTCTTTGGATTATGAGCTCCATCAGTATTAATACCAGATTGAAACCATACCCAAGTGTCCATGTACTCTGCACCAGGATAGCTTTTTACAATCTCTCTTTCCATTCTATCTCTTGCTGCTATTGCCACTTCAATTTCTGTATTATCTTCTCTAATATTTTTAACTATTTCCTCACCACCAATATCTGCAATTCTTGCGCCATTTCTAATGATGTCAATTTCTTCGTCAGATTTAATCATTCTAAGTTTCATTAGATCTTTTGAAACATCGCTAAATACAGAGAAAGTAAAGATAGATCCTATTTTTTCTCGCATATCTAATGTGACATGATCATTTTCAATTCCAATATTTTTTGGTGGATCATCTCTTCCAATAATTGAAACAATGGCTCTTAAAAAATTATCCCTTTTCCAATCAGTATAAATTACGTTATCACAATGAGATCTACGCCATGGTTGACTTGCATCAATGTTAGCTGAAATTGTTGAAATTTTGTTTTGAGTGATCACACATCCGTATGGTCTACCAAAAGAGCAATAAATAAATCCAGTGTAATATGCAACGTTATGCATGGATGTTAAAATAACCATATCTAAATTATTTTTATCCATCACAGATCTAAGTTTACTTACTCGATCGTTATATTCTTTATCTGTAAATGGTAGTTTTACTTTTTTACCATTTTTAAGTTCAAAAAAATCCGGTCGTTCCATAAAAATTTAATTCAGTGCTATAAAACGTTTATTCCATCTCATAATTAAGCTGTAGTAGAATAAAGATACAAAAAGGAAAAAACCTCCAATAATCGTATTTGTTGATGGTACTTCGTTAATTCCTAAAATTGGTAACCAAACCCAAAATATTCCACCAACTACTTCTGTTAAAGATAACAATGTCAATTCTGCAGCAGGTATAGCTTTTGAACCAATTGAATATAAAATTAATCCTGAACAAACTAAAAACCCATGAAGTGAAAATAAAGAACTATTATAACTTGTAGAGAAAAATACTTGTCCAGTAGATAAAATCATAATTGATGCAAATACAAAACAAAACAAGCCTGCAAAAGCAACTGTTGTAAATTTAGGAGTCTCTTTTCTCCATCTTAGTGAAACTGAAAAAACTGAAAAACCTATTGAAGAAGTTAGTCCAAATACAAAACCTATTAAAGATTTCTCGCCTGTATTACCAATTGCCATTATCAATATACCAGCAGAGGCAATTATGATTGATATCCAAACATTAAGTGAAATTCGTTCTCTAAGAAATAAAAATGCTAAAAGAGCAGTAAAAAAAGGCATTGCAGCTAAACAAAGCAAAGTAACAGCTGCACTAGTATTTGTTATTGAATAAATGAAGGTGATCATTGCAACTCCAAGGCCTGAGCCACCCACTATTCCCGATATTCCTATTTTATAGTAATTTTTATAGAAGTTTTTTCCCTCTTCAAAAAATAAGTAAAGATTAAGTAGTATAAAAATAGTTAAACCTCTTCCGAATATATACTGCCAAGGAGCAAGATTAGGACTATCCATATATCTAACTACCAGAGGTCCAAATGACCATAACATGCCAGCAAAGAGTACAATTGGGATAGCAAGTTTTGGATTTCTTAACTCTAACATATGGAGAAATCTAATTCTAAAAAGATTTTTCTACAACAAAAATACGTTTCTAAATTAAAGTTTGATTAGAGTGGTTGGGGAAAAAACAATCTAAGATATCCCCTTTTTTAAATTTTGATTTTCCTGCTGGCAACAAAGACCAAATGTTCGATTTAACAAAAGATTTAACTCTAAAAGACTCTTGTCCTTGTAAAATTTCAACTTCTATTTTTCCATTTTTAGTTGTGCTTAATTTACTTTTTGCAAACCTTGTAAATTTTTGTTTTTTGGAAAAACTATTTTTTAAAATCGCTCTGATAGGCTGTTCTTCACTTAATCCCAAGATATTCTCCATAAAAGGGATAACAAAAAATCTAAAGCAGGCAGATGATGACATTGGATTTCCAGGAAGTCCAAAGATTGCTTTTTGTTTTCCTTTAATTTTAGCAAATAGAATTGGTTTTCCTGGTCGGATTGCTACACTTTTAAAATAATTGGATAATTTAAATATCTTAACAACACTAGGAATATAGTCATATTTTCCAGCTGAAACAGCACCTGAAGTTATCAATATATCAGTATCACTATTTATAAGTTTTTTAATTTGAGATTTATAAATATTTTGATGGTTATCTCTAAGTATACCACCATTTTTAAAATTGAATAAAAAGTTTTCTCTAAGATTTTTGATATAATGGCTATTTGAGTTTCTAACTTTCCAGTTTGGAATGTTGTCTTGGTCTGTAATTTCGTTTCCTGTTGAAAAAAATAAAATATTAATCTTTTTTTTCACTTTAATTTTTTTAATTCCTAAAGTTTTAAAAGCTAAAATATGATTTGGTTGAATAATTGTGTTTTTTTTAACTACGATCTCACCTTTTTTAAAGTCTGAGCCTGAAAATCTTACGTGATTAAATTTTTTAATTTTTTGATTAATTAAAATGTATTTTTTATTATTTTTATTCGGGTAAAAAGTAATCTGTTCTATTGGAATAATTGTATCAAAACCTTTAGGAATTATACCACCTGTCATTATTTCAATAGCATCGTATTTTTTAATTTTTTTATTTAATGATTTTTTTCCTGCTGCAATAGATCCAATTATTTTAAATTGTTTTGGTGAATTTTTTCTAATTCCACTAGTATCTCTTGATTTAACTGCAAATCCATCAAATGCAGCATTATCTCCTGCTGGATAATTGATCTTTGAATAAATATGATTTGAAATCACTCTATTAAGAGAGTTTTCACTCAATATAATTTCATCTTTGATTTTAAGTTTTGCTTTTTTTAAAATTTTCTTAGATTGATCGTAACTAATCATTTTTTTAATAATTCTTTAGCTTGTTCTAAATCTTCTTTAGTATTTATATTAAAGAATGGATCATTATTTGGAAACTCCATATTAATTATTTTAACCCCAACATTATTTGCCCAAAACTCTACTTTTCTTTCTCCATCATTTAAGTCCTTTTCTAACCTATCTAGTAATTTTATTGACCATAAGCCAAAAACATTATGTCTAGTATTATTTGATTTAATAAAAAATAAGTCACTTTCATTGAAATTAATATTTTTAATAAAGTCTTTAAGTATTTGTCTCTTAAAAAATGGGGTATCCACAGGGAAGGTTGCTATCCACTGGTAATCTCTTTTATTTGTTTTGATCCATTTCATGGCAGATAAAACCCCACATAAAGGACCAAGTCCTTTTTTATAGTCTTCAATTTTAGTTATTTTTTCTGAACTTCGAAAATTTATCGAATTATTTGAGACAATCAAAATCTCTTTAAATTGATCAATTATTTCGGACAATACGTAATCTATTAATAGCTTGTTTGCTAAGGACACTTGTGATTTATCTTCACCAAATCTTTGTGACTTTCCGCCTGCTAGCACTGTGCCTAAAATATTGTTATGATCCATTAATCAAAATATAAAACATTCAAACTTGAATTAAAGAAATTAAATGGACTTAAGAATTTTAGAAATTGCCTCACATACAGAAAACAACAAAGTTCTTGAAAACTACACTCATAAAACTAAACACAAAAATCCATTATGTGGAGATGAAATGGAAATAAGCTTAATTGTTAAGGATGAAGTTGTAAAAGACATGGCTTATCAGTGCAAATCATGTGTTTATTGTCAGGCATCGGTAAGCTTATTATCTAGAAAAATAAGAGATAAAAAGATTAATCAAATAATGACCTTTATATCGCATGGAGAGAAATTGTTTGATGATATAAAATCTAAAGTAGATAACGAATGGAAAAGCTTTAAAGAAATACTTAATAAGAAAAATATTAGTAGAAAAGAATGTTTGCTTTTGCCATTAAAAACAGTTCAAAAGGCTTTAGAAAATAAATGAATATAGATAAATCTACATTACAAAAAGCTTTGATTGCAGGTTTTTTTTCAACAATTACAATTGGTGTTTTAACTGTTTTAACTTACAAAAGTACTTTGGGATATTTCATAGCTGGATCTTTTGGCTCATCAATGGTGCTATTATTTGGTTTTCCCGAAAGTCCATTTGCACAACCAAAAAATGTTTTTTTTGGTCATTTGTGTACTGCACTTGTTGGTGTTATTTTTGTTAATTTCATACCTTTGCCTATATACATAAATATTGCCTTAGCTGTAGGTGCTGGTGTTTTCTTTATGATTTTATTAAATATTGTTCACCCACCTGCTGGTGGTAATCCAATTATGGTTATTATTGGAAGTGCGTCATTTGAATACTTAATAAATCCAATAATATTCGGATGTATTATAATCTTAGGATTAGCTATATTAGTTAACAAATTTATTCTGAAAAAAAATTATCCCTCGAAATAAATTTTATTTATTTGTTATAAAAAATAATATTGAAGGAATAAAAAATTTTTAATAAATTAAGACTGTAGAGAAAAAAATAGGGTAAATAACCATAAGGGTAAAGAAATGAGAAAAAATAAAAATGAAAATACTTTGTGTATTATACGACGACCCTATAAATGGGATGCCCAAAAATTATCCTTTAGGGGATCTTCCAAAAATAGATAAATATCCTGATGGTATGACTCTTCCTTCACCAAATGGAAGAGATTTTAAACCTGGTGAGTTATTAGGATGTGTTTCAGGAGAATTAGGCTTAAGAAAATTTTTAGAGAGTAATGGTCACCAATTAGTTGTTACCTCTGATAAAGATGGAGATGATTGCACTGCTGATAAAGAATTAGTAGACGCAGATGTAGTTATTTCACAGCCTTTCTTTCCATATTACCTAACAAGAAAAAAAATGGAGTCTGCTCCGAACCTTAAAATGGCAATTACAGCAGGTATTGGGTCTGATCACGTTGATTTGCAAGCTGCAATGGATCATAAAATTGATGTAGTTGAAGTTACCTACTGTAATTCTAGATCAGTTGCTGAACATATAGTTATGATGATTGTATCTATGGTTAGAGATTACCATTCGCAATATGCAATAGTAAATAATGGTGGCTGGAACATCGCTGATGCTGTTCAGAGATCTTATGATGTTGAAGGAATGCATATTGGTACAGTAGCAGCAGGAAGAATTGGTTTAGATGCTTTAAGAAAAATGAAACCTTTTGATGTTCATCTCCATTATTTTGATAGACATAGATTGCCAGAAAAGGTTGAAAAAGAGTTAAATTTAACTTTTCATGATTCAGTTGAATCTATGGTTAAAGTTTGTGATGTAGTTACAATTAATTGTCCACTGCATCCTGAAACTGAACATCTTTTTGATGAAACAATGATTAATAAGATGAAAAAAGGAGCTTATATCGTAAATACCGCTAGAGGAAAAATTTGTGATAAAGATGCAATTGCTGCAGCCCTTAAATCTGGTCAATTAAGTGGTTATGCTGGAGATGTTTGGTTTCCTCAGCCTGCACCAAATGATCATCCTTGGAGATCGATGCCTCATCACGGGATGACGCCACATACTTCTGGAACATCTCTATCAGCACAAACTAGATACGCAGATGGTGTTAGAGAAATACTGGAATGTTTTTTTGAGAAAAAAGAAATCAGAAATCAGTATCTTATAGTTAAAGATGGAGAGCTTGCAGGTATGGGTGCACACTCATATAGCAAAGGGACTGCAACTGACGGTTCAGAAGAAGCTGCAAAGTATCAAAAAAAATAAATTCTTATAAAAAAGCGATTTATATCTTTTATAAGTCGCTTTTTTAAAGAAAATTCACATCAATAATTCATAAACTTATTTTTTCATTCTTTCATATTTTTAAAGTTAAAATATACTGCTCGAATGAATTCTGAATACAAAGTATTTAAATTTAAATCTGAAAATTTAGATAAATTTAATGATCATATATCTATAGAGGAACCTGTAGAAATAATAATTAAATATAAAGATAAGGAAATTTGGGTTGAAAAAACTATTTCAGTTACAATGAGAACTCCAGGAGATGATGAAGATTTAGTACGAGGTTTTCTTTTTAATGAAAAAATAATTGAAAAAATTGATTATGTCGAAAAAATTGAGCTCACTGGTAAACCTACAGAACAATACGGTCTAAAAAATAAAATTATTGTTACAATTAATAATTCAGATAACATTGATGTAGACAAAATAAAAAGAAATTTTCTAACAAACTCATCTTGTGGTGTTTGTGGCAAAAGTTCTTTAGATGCTTTAGAAATTATTAAAAAAGATAAAATTTTAAAATCTAATCCAAAAATATCAAAAGAGGTTTTAATGAGCTCACCAAAAAAGCTTCGTCAAAATCAATCAGAATTTTCAAAAACTGGAGGTATTCATGCAAGTGGATTATTTACTGCTCAAGGAGATATAGTTGCCATTAAGGAAGATGTTGGTCGTCATAATGCTTTAGATAAACTTATTGGTTATGCTCTAAAAGAAAATTTACTTGATAACACTTCACAATTTTTAGCTTGTTCCGGTAGACTTAATTTTGACCTGGTGCAAAAAGCACTTATGGCAAATATTGGGATTTTAATAGGTGTTGGTGCGCCAACTAGTCTTGCTATTGATTTAGCAAATAAGTTTGACATGACATTGGTTGGTTTTGTAAAAGAGGATAGCTTTAATATTTATAGCAATAAAGATAGGATTATAATAAATACTTGAGCTATTAAAAAAGGGTAAAGGGTAAATTGTCAAAAAATATAAGTAATCTATCAGGTAGAATTGGACTTAAGGAAAATCTGTTTAAGCAAATATCTGAAAATACATTGAGCGATAAACCGCAAGATATCAAAGAAATTGCTAAAAAACATAACCTTGGGGTTTCAACACTTCATGGAGCTGAATCATTTTATGAATTTTTAAGGCCATCTCATAGAGAAAAGAAAGCTTTTGTTTGCAATGGAAGCGCATGTATGTGTGCTGGCACACAAGAGAAGTTAAAATATACTTTAAAAGAAAAACTTGGTGACGATAAAGTTGGAGAAATGTTTTGCTTAGGACATTGTTATGAAAACCATGCATTCCATTATGATGGAGAAAATTATGCTGGGAAAGATATAGAAAAAATTGACCAAATAATTAAAGGTGAAGAGATTAAACAAGAGAAATTTTTCTCAAAAAGTTTTGCAACAACAAGTTTCTTAATGGATGATAAACTTTCATCTACTGACCAATTTAAAGATCAATTAAATAAATTTTTAAAAACCGATAAAAAGGAAATTATTAAATCACTTTTAGATTCAAATTTAACAGGAAGAGGTGGTGCGGGATTTCCTACAGGAATGAAATGGGATTTTTGTAGTAAAGCAAAAGGAGAAAAAAAATATGTTATCTGTAATGCAGACGAAGGTGACTCTGGCGCTTTTTCAGATAGATATTTATTAGAAGACCAGCCTCTAAAAGTTATTTTTGGAATGGTAATGTGTGGATTTGTAATTGGAAGCGATGAGGGAGTTTTATATATTCGTGGAGAATATCCAAAATCTATTGAAGCCATCAATGGAAGTATCAATGAACTTAAAAAGTTAGGTCTTCTGGGTGAAAATATTTTAGGAACTGATTTTTCTTTTGACCTTGGAATTTGTATTGGTCAAGGTGCTTATATTTGTGGAGAAGAAACAGCTTTGATTGCGTCTATTGAAGGAAGACGAGCAGAAGTTGATGTTAGACCTCCTTTTCCTGTTACAGAAGGATTATATAAAAAACCAACTGTAGTTAACAATGTTGAAACTTTAGCAGCTGCAACTGGAATTTTAATAAATGGTTCTGAAAAATTTTCATCTATAGGAAATAAAAAATCTGCAGGTACTAAATTGGTTTGTTTAGATAGTTTCTTTAACAACCCAGGTGTTTATGAAATTGATATGGGAACGCCAATGAAAAAAATATTTAATGAAATTGGAGGAGGATATAAAGAACCATTAAAGGCTTTTCAAATTGGTGGGCCACTTGGTGGTGTGGTTCCATTAAGTGAAGTAGAAAATCTTAATTTAGATTTTCAGGAGTTTACTGCAAAAGGTTTCATGTTAGGTCATGCTAGTGTGGTGAGTATTCCTAAAGATTTTTCTATGGCAGAATACATTCATCATCTATTTGAATTTTCTGCTGAAGAATCATGTGGAAAATGTTTCCCTGGAAGACTTGGATCTTACAGAGGTAAAGAAATGTTTGACCAAGCTAAAAAGAAAACTGCAAAAATACCTTTTAAATTGCTTGAAGAATTGCTTGTTACAATGAAAAAAGGTTGTTTGTGTGCTTTATGTGGAGCTATTCCCACTCCTATTCAAAACATCCTAAAATACTTTGGGGATGAAATGAAAAATGATATGGTGAAAGATAATTAATGAGTTCAGAGAAAAGAAAAATTGCTTATATTGACGGAAAACCTTATGAAATCGGTCCAAATCACTCATCTATTTTAAAATTTGTAAAAAGTTATGTAGGTGAAAAAAAAGTTCCTACTTTATGTGATGATCCAAATTTAGCACCTTATGGAGCTTGTAGAGTGTGTTCGGTCGAAGTTGCTTTAGAAAAAGATGGTCCTACAAGAGTAGTTGCTTCTTGCCATACTCCAGTTGCTGAAAATCAACACATATTTACATCAAATGAATCTTTGAAAAATCTTAGAAAAAATATTGTTGAATTAGTATTAACAGATCATCCAATGGAATGTGATACTTGTGAGGTAAATAATAATTGTGAATTACAAACAGTAGCAAACGATTTAGAGATATCTGATCACAGATATAACAGTCCAAAACAACATAAAGGAATTCCAAGAGATACATCTCATGATTACATGAGAATGAATTTAGACAATTGTATCAATTGTGGAAGATGTGTCAGAGCTTGTGATGAAATTCAAGGTTCATTCGTTTTAACAATGAGTGGAAGAGGATTTGAATCAAGAATAACAACTGATAACGATATGATGTTTGGAGATAGTTCTTGTGTTTCTTGTGGTGCTTGCGCTCACACTTGTCCAACAGATGCTATCTCAGATGTTTTTCAATCAAAGTCTGCTGCAGTAGATAAAAAAGTTAGAACAACTTGTTCATACTGCGGTGTTGGTTGTAATTTAGAGGCTTCAATTAAAGATGATAAAGTTGTAGCTATTGATACACCTAAACAAACAGAAGTAAACGCTGGTCACACTTGTATTAAAGGTAGATATGCATTCAGTTTTTATGATCACCCTGACAGACTGAAAACACCATTAATAAAAAGAAATGGAAAGTTTGAGGAGGCTAGTTGGGACGAAGCTTACGATTTTATCAAAAAGGAAATGAATAAAATTACAAAAGAAAATGGTCCAGATGCCTTTGCTGGAATTTCTTCTGCAAGATGTACAAATGAAGAAAATTATGTTTTTCAAAAAATGATTAGAGCTGCTGTGGGAACTAACAGTGTAGACTGTTGTGCAAGAATTTGCCATTCACCAACAGCTTGGGGAATGCAACAAACTTTTGGAACAGGAGCAGCGACTAACTCTACAGAAGATATTTATCATGCAGATTTATTTTTAGTCATTGGAGCTAATCCAACTAATGCTCATCCTGTAACAGGTGCTAAAATAAAACAGCAAGTGATGAAAGGTAAAAAACTAATTGTTCTAGATCCAGTAACAACTGAACTTGCGAAACTTGCTGATTATCACATTAAACTAAGACCTGGAACTAACGTTGCAGTTCTAAATATGATGTTACATTTTATTATAAAATCAAAACTTTATAATGCAGATTTTGTTAGAGATAGAACTGAAGGTTTTGATAATTTCTTAAAAGAGATTGAAAGACAGGATGTAGATCAACTAGCAAAAGTGGCTGGAGTAGATAAACAATTAGTTAAAGAAGCTGCAATTGCATATGCAACTGCTAGAAATTCAATGGAGTTTCATGGATTAGGAGTTACTGAACACGAACAAGGTTCAAAAACAGTAATGCTAATTGCAGATCTAGCAATGATTACTGGAAACATTGGAAGAAAAGGTGTTGGGGTTAATCCTTTAAGAGGCCAAAACAATGTTCAAGGTGCAGCAGATATGGGTTGTCAACCACACCAGGGTGCTGGGTATTTTCCTGTGGCTGATGAAAAACATCAAGAATTTTATACCCAAAAATATGGAGTAACACATCCAACTAAACCAGGATTAAAAATTCCTCAAATGTTTGAAGCTGCAATAGATAAAGAGCTTAAAGGTTTATGGATTATTGGTGAAGATATAGTTCAAACTGACCCTAATAGTGCTCATGTTATAGAAGCTATGAACTCATTGGAGCTTCTAGTTGTTCAAGAAATATTTATGAGTGAAACGGCAAAATTAGCGACAGTTGTTCTTCCAGGTACAACTTTCTTAGAAAAAGATGGAACTTTTACAAATACTGAGAGAAGAATTCAAAGAGTAAACAGAGCTGTGCCTCCTTTACCGGGCACTAAACCTGATGGATTAATTGTGACTGAGATGATGCAAAAATTAGGTTTTGACCAACAAACTTATGACGCTGATCAAGTTCTAGAAGAGATTGCTGATATAGTTCCTTTCTTTAAGGGAGTAACTAGAGAAAGATTAGGAAAATTCGGATTACAATGGCCAGTTCAAGAAGATGGAACTGATACTAAAATTTTACATACTGAAACTTTTAAATTAGGTAAAGGTAGACTTAAAAACTTTGATTGGAAAGAGTCTAGTGAGATAGAGACTAATAAAAAAGATTATCCTTTAATTTTAACAACAAGTAGAGTTTTACAACATTACAACGCCGCAACAATGACAAGAAGAACAAAAAACATAAATATTGTTGATGAAGATGTTTTATTGATTCATCCTAAAGATGCTGAGTATAGAGATCTAAACACTGGTGATATTGGAAGACTCTATTCAGGTAGAGGTGAAGTTGCACTTAAAGTAGAAGTGACAGACAAAGTTAAAGAAGGAATAGTGTTTACTACATTCCATTTCCCAGAGCATATGGTTAATATGGTTACAGGCCATGGTAAAGATGAAGAAACAATGTGTGCAGAATACAAAGTGTCTTCTGTTGAAGTACAAAAAATCTCTAATCAATTTAAAACTGAAGTTAAACCAAAAGAACATCAAGCTGAAGTTAGTTAATTAAAATGACCATCGGTTGGCATTTTGATAATTCATATTCAAAACTATCAAAAACTTTTAAAGAAGATATCAAGCCTACCCCAGTTCATGAACCTGAGCTTGTGGTTTTAAATGAAGAACTTGCTAAAAATTTAAATTTAAACTTTTCAGGATTAGATAAAAAAAAATTAGCTGAAATATTTTCAGGAAACAGTTTACCTGATGGAACTAATTCAATTGCACAAGCATATGCTGGTCATCAATTTGGTCATTTCACTATGCTTGGTGATGGTAGAGCTATTCTATTGGGAGAGCATTTAGTTAATAAAAATCAACGTTTTGATATACAATTTAAGGGTTCAGGTAGAACTTCTTTCTCTAGAGGTGGCGATGGAAGAGCCGCTTTAGGTCCAATGTTAAGAGAATATATAATTAGTGAAGCAATTAACGCTTTAAAAATTCCAACAACTAGAAGTCTTGCTGTTGTTAAAACTGGAGAAAAAGTGGTTAGAGAAAATTTGTTAAACGGAGCAATTTTAACAAGAGTCGCATCAAGTCATATTCGAGTTGGAACTTTTCAATATATTGCAGCCACTCAAAATACTGAAGATCTTAATACATTGGTTGATTACACAATTAATCGACACTATCCAGAAATTAAATCCTCTAAAAACAAAGCTTTAGATTTATTAAGTCTTGTAATGGAAAGACAATGTCAGTTAGTGATTAATTGGATGAGAGTGGGATTTATCCATGGAGTGATGAATACTGACAACATGGCTATTTCTGGTGAAACAATTGATTATGGTCCATGTGCTTTCATGGATCAATATGATCCAAAGACTGTATTTAGCTCAATAGATAAATTTGGAAGATATGCTTTTTCAAATCAACCACCAATTACTAAATGGAATTTAGCAAGATTTGCAGAATGTTTAATCCCACTTATTGATAAAGATGAAGGTACAGCGATTAAAATTGCAACAGGGTTAATTGATAACTTTCAAAATATTTATGAAGAAAAATGGTTAAATATGATGAGAGATAAACTTGGTCTATTTGGTGAAGACAAAAATGATCAAACATTAATTAATAAACTTTTAGAGTGGATGAAAAATAATAATGCAGATTACACAAATACTTTCTGTCATTTAATGGATGGTGAGTTTGATGATGAGATTTACAAAAATGACGATTTTAAAGTTTGGAATAATGAATGGCAAAAAAGAATAAAATTGAATAATTCATATGATAAGCATCTAGAACTAATGAAAAAAACTAATCCTTTAGTTATACCAAGAAATCAAAAAGTAGAGGAAGCCCTAGCTGATGCAGATAAAGGAAATCTTGAAACAATGAATAAACTTTTAAAAGTTTTAAGCAATCCTTATTCTGATCAAAAAAATATTATTGAATTTCAAAAGCCTGCACCAATTGGTAATGAAAAGTATCAAACTTTCTGTGGAACTTAATTATAAAACGTAAGGTTCTCTTCTTGCAGTTTTGCCTAACACTCTTTCAACTGCAAAATCACTTATATCGATTGTTTGGTATGAACCAGTTGTAATCAATTCAGTTAATGCTCTTCCAATACCTGGGGCTTGCATTAATCCTCTTCCTGTAAAACCAGTAGCCATAAAAACATTATCGTACTTAGGATGTTTTCCAACAACAGCATTATTATCTAATCTATTACAATCGTAATAACCTGCCCATCCTCCAGTTAATTTTAATTCTTCAAATGCTGGTATTCTTTTTGCCAGTGCTGGCCAAACTAATTCTTCAAAATCATTCCATGCTGGCTCTAAATCATCTGCTCCAAATACTGATAATGGAGATCCTGCTAAATACTCACCGCCCTCAGGTCTCCAATAAACACCGGTAGTTAAATCACCAGTTAGAGGCATTTCTTTTATATATGTTGGACATTTTACTCTAAATACAGTGTGTTTTTGAGGCTCAACAGGAATATCTTCTAATAATTCTTTAGTCCAACAACCCGCTGCAGAAACAATTGTTTTAGCATTTATCTCTGAAAGACTTTTAACCTCTCCTTTTATAAATTCTGCTCCAAGTTCTATTGCCTTACTTTTAAGTGCACTATGAAACATAAAAGGGTCAATCCAACCTTCACTTTGGTTGTCTGTATAAGTAGCAGTCTCAACACCTTCATCATTTATGTATGGAAATACTTTTGATAGCTCAAAGCCTTTAATATTTTTTGTGCCTGCATCACATTCTTTATGATTTTCTAAAGCTTTGTATTGCTCTTCAGCATGTTCAGGACCAAACATCAAAAGGTAGCCATTAGTAACCATACTTGCAGTTGGATTGGGGTTTTTTTCTGTTTTTAATAATTCTGGTATTTGAAAAATAAATTCTCTAGCAAATTTACCTAACAAGATATTTTCTTTTTGAAAAAACTGCCTTCTAAATCCTCCTAATGACAATGGAAATGAAGCTGTTTTATAAGTAGGATCCCTTTCAATAACTTTTACTTTTCTCCCTTCTTTGGATAAAAAATAAGCTGTTGCTGCCCCAATTATTCCACCACCGATTACTACAACATCATCCATATCTAATTTAATATAATTAAGCTTGTATTCAGGATTAGTGCAAAGCAACACCAAAGTAAATATGGAATCATTAAGTAGGCACTCAACATCTTGACGCGTTTAAACCTTAAAATAAGATTAATTATCAATGCTATTAGTAAGATTAATACTAAAAGAGCTAAAACCATATTATGTAAAACAAAGAAAACTACACTCCAAGTTGTATTAAAAACTAAATGAATAAAATAAATATAAACAGTATTCATATCTCTATTTTTTGTATGCCAGTAAAGCCATATTGCAACTGTCATCAATATATACAAAGTGGTCCAAACAGGTCCGAATATCCAATCTGGTGGATTAAATGTTGGTTTATTTAGTAATGAATACCATGGCTCTTTAAATGTAATGGTAGCTAAACCTCCAATCAATGAAGCAGAGAATGTGATAGCAAGAAACAATATAAATGTTAAAAATTTATTTTTAAACATGTTAGATATATACATAACAAAAAATGAGCAAAAAAACTATTTGGATTACAGGCAGTAGTACTGGAATTGGTAAAGCTTTAGCAATTAAATTTGCAAGTAATGGATGGAATGTTGCTGTATCTGCAAGAAGAGCCGAATTACTAAATGAGCTTTCAAATTCTTATGAAAATATTTCAAGTTTTCCTTTAGATGTAACAGATAAAGAAAAGTGCAAAGAAGTATTTAATGAAATTAAAAACAAATATGAAAATATTGATATTTGTTTTTTTTCAACTGGAACATGGGATCCAAAAAAAGAAAAAGATATTGATGTAGAACAAATGGAAGATGTATTTAAAATAAATTTTTTTGGAACTGTAAATAGCATTAAAGCAGTTGAACAATACTTTAGAGATAAAAAAAACGGTATAATTACTATTGTTTCATCAATTGCAGGATATAGGGGGTTACCTAATTCAACTGGATATGGGCCATCTAAATCTGCTTTAAATAACTTAGCTGAAAGTTTGTACTTTGATTTTAAAAGGTACAATGTACGTGTTTGTTTGGTATCTCCTGGATTTATTAAAACACCGATGACAGATAAAAATGATTTTAAAATGCCTTTTTTAAAAACTCCTGAGTATGCTGCAGATCAGATTTATGAAGGTTTAGTTAACAAAAATATATTTGAAATACATTTTCCAAAATCACTTACAATCACATTAAAACTATTGAGTTTTTTACCGAGTAAAGTTTATTTTGGTTTAGTTGGAAAATTAACGAAATATCAAAAAAAATAGTTAATCTTTTACAAATACAACTGTTAATTCAGCTACTTTAAAACCAAATTTAGTCATAGTTGCTCTATTAATTGCAACTCTATCATCTTGTTTAAAAATCCAATCGTCAAAAGTTATTTTTAATTCTTTACCTTTGACTGGAACTAATAAAACATATTCAAATTTAAACGCTGGTCCATAAGAATATCCTATTGCTTTGCCAACAACATCTCCTGCTGTTCCTTCGTAATTATGCTCATCAATTTTATTTATTTTCCATTCTCGGTCTTGAATTTCACCATCGTCCCAATTAAATTTTTCTTTAAGAATTAATTGTTTTCCATCCCAAGTTCCATTTAAGTTTGCAGAAAATTGTCTTGTAACTTTACCTGATCTATTTTGTAGAACACCCCAAGCCTTAACATTTCCAGATAAGTATTCCTCAATAATTAATCTTGGTTCTTTGCTTTTAAAGTCTTCTGGTTTCATAGCGCTATTAATTGAGCAACTTGTAATTAAGAATAATGAAATTATCAACGAAATTGACTTAATTATTTTTATATGTCGCATAAATATCTCCAATATTTTTATTTGTTTTGCATTGAAAATTGTATCAGGTCAATATTTTTTGACTTAAATCCAGCTTCACAATAAGAAAGATAAAACTCCCACATTCTTTTAAATGTTAGGTCAAAACCTTGATTTTTTATTAAATCCCATTTTTTTAAAAACTCATTTCTCCATATAGCCAATGTATTTGCATAATGGTCAGCATAAGAAATATATGAATTTATAGTTAACCCGTTATCAGAAACATAACGATTAATACTATTTTTATTTGGTAAAAAACCACCAGGAAAAATATATTTTTGAATAAAATCTTGTTTGTTTTTGTATCTATCAAACAACTTATCATCGATAGTAATTCCTTGAATAGCTGCTTTACCACCATCAGATAAGTTAGTTTTAATGGTTTTAAAATAACCCTCTAAATAATTTTGACCAACAGCCTCAATCATCTCTATGGAGGCAATTGAATTATATTTACCTTTAAGATCTCTGTAATCCTTTATTTCAATATTTACTTTTTCGTTTAAACCACAATTAAAAATTCTTTCTTTTGCATATTCAAATTGTTTTTTTGATATTGTAATACAGTCTAGTTTGACATCGTATTTTTTACCTAAGTACTCAGCAAAACCTCCCCAACCACATCCTATTTCTAAAACTTTGTCACCATTATTTGGTTTAATTAGATCAATTAATTTTTGATATTTATTATTTTGAGCATCAGAAAGATTTTTCGAGTTATCATCAAAAATAGCACTAGAGTAAGTGAGTGTGTTATCTAACCAAAGAGAGAAAAAATCATTACCTAGATCATAATGTTTAGCAATATTTTCTTTGCTTCTACTTTTTGTATTTTTGATTACTTTATTTTTTACAAAATTAATTATTGGAAAATCGAGAAGTCCTGAGAATTTATATATGACTTCTATATTTCTTGCAGTTAATTCAATTAAATTTGATAAGTTCTCAGTTTCAAATTCACCTCTCATATAGCTCTCAGCAAATCCAATACTACCACCTCTAATTAAATTATAATTAAAATTTGATTTTTTAATTGAAATATTTGCATGCAATTTTTCATTTGGATTTCCAAACTTTAAAATTTTTCCATTATGTGTAGTGAGCTCTAGATAACCATGACTTATTTTATTAAGGAATTTAAAAACTAATTTATCTGCTGCGTTATTTAAAAACATTAATTTTCTACCGTTAAATTATTTTTAATTTTAAATTTTTTCTTAATAAATTTTATTCCTTTAATCCATAATTTAAACGCTTCAAAATGTATCGCAGAGATAATTTTAAATGTCATTAAAGGGTGTTTAAGATAAGAATTCATTAAGTTTTTGCTTGTCAGGTCAGATCTTTCACCATCTTGAGATGCGAAAAGAATTTTTCCTTCTTGATCGTATTGATCTATTACAACTGACAATTTCTGCTCTGGATTTAATATCCTAAAAAAATAATTACAATCCATTTCAATAAATGGTGAAACATGAAATTTCTTTGAGCAATTGTTTTGAATTAATTTATTTTGTCCCTCCACTTTAAAAACATATGTGTGTTGCTCACCAAATGTATTTTTAACCTCGTATAAAATAGAAATTAAATTATCATTTTTATCATATACAAAAAAAATACTTAATGGATTGAAAACATAACCAAATATTCTTGGATAGCATAAAAGTTTAACTTTTATATTATCTGTACTTATTTCGTTATTAATTAAGTTTTTTTTTACCCACTCAAAAAGAGATGAACCATCACGATCACCATGGTCTTTTTCGTAAAAACTAATTAAATTAAATTTATTTAAAGAAAAAAATTTTAATTTATCATTAAGCTCATTTAACTCCGATAGATCAATAAAAAGTGAAAATACCTTATATTTAAAAAAATGTTCTTTTGGTTTAAATCTCTTATGGATTACATTTCCATTATATATACAAGAACTAATCATTAAGGTTTTTCAGCATTTCAATAGATGATTTTATTCCATCTTCATGAAATCCGTAACCAAAATAACTGCCACAAAAAAGTAAATCTTTTTGATTTTGTATTTTAATAAGCTCTGATTGAGCATCTAATGCTTTTTGATCGTAATATGGATGTGTAAATTTTACTTTTCTCAATATTTTTTTCTCATCAATATTGAAGTAAGGATTTAGTGTTAAGAAAATATTTTCATCACATTTTAAATTTTGTAATAAATTTAACCAGTAGGTAATTGAATTTTTTTCTAAATTCTTGTCATCTATTGATGAATTCCAAGAAGACCAAGCTTTTTTATTTTTTGGCATAGCCCGCTGATCTGTATGTATGTAAGCTATATTTTCCTTATAGCTAAAATTCGAAAGAATATTTTTCTCATCCTCTGTTGGATTTTCAATTAACTTTAAGGCTTCATCAGCATGTGTCGCCAAAACTACCTTGTCATAATCGAAGAATTCGCTTTCTCCACCATAATATAAATCTAATCCTGATGATTTCCTTTTAACTCTTGTAACTTTGTAATTTTTGTAGTGTTCACCACTTATTTGAGAAAGTATTTTGCTAACATAAGTTCTACTTCTTTTGGTTACTGTGTACCACTGCGGTCTATTTTTCAATTTAAACAAACCATGATTTTGGAAAAATCTAAGGAAAAAACTAATTGGCATTTTGCTTGCTTCATAAGGAGGCATAGACCAAATTGCAGATACCATTGGAATTATATGATAATCGATAAAAGTTTTAGATAATTTGTTGATTTTTAAATATTCACCTAAAGTAATTTTATCATTTGATGCATTTACTTGATCACTTTTTTTATAGAATTTAATTATATCAAAAAACATTTTTAAGAACTCTATGTTAAACAAATTTGATTTATTGGAGAAAATTCCACTCAACCCTTTTCCACAATATTCAAAGTTTGTATTATCTACTGAAACTGAAAAAGACATATTGCTTTTTTCAATTTGAATATCATTTTCCTTAAAAAAATTAATTAAATTTGGATAAGTTTGAAAATTAAAAACAATGAAACCAATATCTACAGAAACCTTTTTTTCATCAAAAAAAATATCTATTGTATGTGAGTGTCCACCAAAATGATCTTCTCGCTCGAAAAGATCTATATGATGTTTTTTAGATAAATAATAAGCAGCACTTAATCCAGAAATACCTGAGCCAACAACAGCAATTTTCATTAATTATTATGCTGCATCTTCTTTAAACTCGTCCATACTTGGACAAGTGCAAAAAATATTTTTATCTCCGTATACGTTATCAACTCTTGCAACCGGGGGCCAAAATTTATTTGCTTTTAAGAATTTTGCAGGATACGCAGCTTGCTCTCTTGAATATTTATGACTCCATTCATCTGAAGCTAGTTCAATATCTGTATGAGGTGCGTTTTTAATTGGATTATCAACTTTATCAAATTTTCCTGATTTGATCATATCTATTTCTGATTTAATGCTAATCAAAGTATCACAAAATCTATCTAGTTCGGACAAGCTTTCACTTTCAGTTGGTTCAATCATCATTGTACCTGCTACCGGCCATGACATTGTTGGTGCATGAAAACCATAATCGATCAATCTTTTAGCTATATCTTCTTCGGTAATCCCTGTTTCAGTTTTAATAGATCGAATATCTATAATACATTCATGAGCTACATTACCGTTTGAACCTTTATAAAGAATTGGGTAATGATCTTTAAGTCTATGAGCTATATAATTTGCATTTAGTATTGCAATTTGAGTAGCTAATTTTAAACCTTCAGAACCCATCATTTTAATATACATCCAGGAAATTGATAAAATACTTGAACTTCCCCAAGGTGCTGCTGAAACTGCTCCTATTCCTGTGGCAGGTCCACAGTCTTTAACAACTGGATGATTAGGTAGATAAACTTGTAAATGTCTTTTACATGCAATTGGTCCCATTCCAGGTCCTCCACCACCATGTGGAATACAGAATGTTTTGTGTAAGTTTATGTGGCAAACATCTGGACCAAAATTTCCAGGTCTTGCTATACCAACAAGCGCATTTAAATTTGCACCATCCATATAAACTTGACCACCGTGTTTATGAATTAAATCACATATGTCTGTAATTTTTTCCTCGAATACTCCGTGTGTAGACGGATAAGTGACCATTAATGCTCCAAGATTTTCAGAATGCAATTCTGCTTTTTTCTTTAAGTCCTCAAAATCAACATTTCCTTCTTTGTCACAATCAACAACGACAACTTTCATTCCAACCATTTGTGCACTAGCAGGATTGGTTCCATGTGCTGAGCTTGGTATTAAACATATATTCCTGTTTTCTTCACCTCTATCTAAATGATACTTTCTAATTACCATTAATCCTGCATATTCCCCTTGAGCACCTGCATTTGGTTGAAGTGAAACACCAGAAAAACCAGTAATTGATCTTAGCCAATTTTTAAGATCAGTGAATAAATCTCTATATCCTTCCATCTGCTCAATAGGCACAAATGGATGAGGCTCTGCTAATTCTCTCCACGAAATAGGTATCATTTCCGCAGTAGCATTTAATTTCATAGTACATGAGCCAAGTGCAATCATGGTTCTATTTAAAGCTATATCTTTATCTTCTAACTTTTTTAAATATCTAAGCATCTCAGTCTCTGAGTGATATGAATTAAAAACAGGATGCTCTAAATATTTTGAAGTTCTTAATAAATTTTTTGGTAAATTTGGTAAACTTACTGTTGGGTCTTCTTTTTTAATTGACTCAGCTGCATTAAAAATTTTCAACAATTGATTTACTCTATAAACATTTTTCTTTTCATCAAAAGAAACTGCCAACATTTCAGAATTTACTCTTCTAATGTTTACCTTTTGATCCAAAGCATTTTTATAAATTTGATCAGTTTTATCTTTTGTTACAATTGTAACTGTATCAAAGAAATGATCTGAATAAATTTCATATCCAGATTGTTTCAATTTATCTGCAAAATTTTTAGCTAATTGAGAAACTCTTTCTGCAATAGTTTTTATTCCATCTGGTCCGTGGTAAATGGCATATGCAGCTGAAACAATTGCTAACAAAGCTTGGGCAGTACAAATATTACTTGTAGCCTTATCTCTTCTGATATGCTGTTCTCTTGTTTGTAACGACAATCTGTAAGCTTTATTTCCATGTCTATCAACAGAGACCCCTACTATTCTTCCAGGCATAGATCTTTTATATTCGTCTTTAGTTGCAAAGAAAGCTGCATGAGGTCCACCATAACCCATTGGAATTCCAAATCTTTGAGAACTTCCTACAGCAATATCTGCTCCTAGTTCTCTTGGTGTTTTTAATTTAGCAAGTGCTAATAAATCACAAGCTAATATTGCTTTACCATTTTTTTTATGAATTTTACTAATTGCTTCACTAGGATCTTTTATATCTCCTAATGTTCCAGGGTATTGCAATATACCACAAACTAAATCTTCCTTTAATTGATCTATTACTTCATCTTCATTTCCGACAAGTACTTTTAATCCCATTGGTTCTGCTCTTGTTTGTATTACATCGATTGTTTGTGGATGACAATTTTCTGAGACAAAAACTAAATTACTATCTTTTTTATTTAATCTATGACTTAATCCCATCGCTTCTGCGGCTGCTGTTCCTTCATCTAATAAAGATGCATTTGCGATATCCATTCCTGTAAAATCAACTATCATTTGTTGGAAATTAAGCAGCATTTCTAATCTTCCTTGAGCTACCTCGGGTTGATAAGGTGTATAAGAAGTGTACCAACCTGGATTTTCTAAAATATTTCTTAGAATTACATATGGCGTATAGGTGCCATAATAACCCATCCCTATAAAGTTGGAGTAAATTTGATTTTTTTTCGAAATCGCTTTTAATTTTCTTAATGCTTCGTATTCTGAATTAGACTCACCAATATTTAATTCATCTTTCAGTTGGATCTTTTCTGGAACTGTACTTTTGATTAAATCATCTAGTGATTTATAATTAAGTTCCTTAAGCATTTTATTTTGATCTTCATCTGAAGGTCCAATGTGCCTTTTTAAAAAATCTTTTTGAGAATTATGTAACATTAGCTAGCACTCTCCTTTGCAAATTTATCGTATTCTTCTTTGTTCATTAGGCTATCCATTTCAGATTGATCTTTCATTTTAAGTTTAAAAAACCATGCTGAACCCTCTGGATCTTCATTTATTTTAGAAGGATCATCTACAATGGCTTGATTTGTATCTACTACCTCACCACTAACTGGAGTGTAAACGTCACTTGCAGCTTTCGTAGACTCTACTACTCCTGCAGTACCATCTTTTTCAACATTAGACCCTTTTTCAGGAAGTTCTGCAAAAACTATGTCGCCAAGCATTTCTGTTGCATGTTTTGTAATTCCTATTGTGGCTACATCTCCCTCTAAAGTAATCCACTCATGTTCTTTTGAAAATTTAACTTCACTCATTAGTTTACTCCTTTCACGTAACTTTTTTTATAAAATGGTAACCCACACACAATTGCAGGATGTTTTTTTCCTCTTACTTCTAGTAAAATTTTTGTATCAACTTTAGAGTACTCTTTATTAATATAACCCATTGCTATTGGACCATTTACACTTGGACCAAAAGTCCCACTAGTTATTTCACCAATTAGCGTATCTACATCATCAAATATTTTAGTTTTTTCTCTGGCAATCAACCTACCTTCAGGTTTAATCCCTACTCTTATTTGACTTGTTCCATCATGCATTTGGTTCATAATTTTTTTTGATCCTATAAAACCACCATTTGATAACCTAGATTTTGAGATTGCCCATTTAAGGTTTGCCTCAACCGGTGTTTTATTTATATCTAATTCGTGACCATATAAGCACAATCCAGCCTCTAATCTCAAGGTATCTCTTGCCCCAAGTCCTATGAGTTGTGCTCCCTTTTCTATTAAATTTTCTACAAATTTTTCAGCCTCATCGTTAGATATTGAAATTTCAAATCCATCTTCACCTGTATAACCTGATCTAGTAACAAATAATTTTTTATTATCAGAATCAAACCAATGGCCTGTCATAAAATTAAGCTGATCAACCCCATTTATAATTGAGTTTAAAATTTCAACAGACTTAGGCCCCTGAATTGCTATCAAAGATCTATTGTTATCCAAATTCATTTTAAATTTTGTGCCTAGCAGATTAGATAAAATCTCAAAATCTTTATCTTTGCATGCAGCATTTAGTATAATTAAATATCCTTCCTCAATTTTAGTAATGATTAAATCATCATAAATTCCAGCATCTTCACTCATTAAAAAACTATATTTAGAGCAGTTCTGTTTTAGATTTTTTAAATCTAATGGAAAAATTTTCTCTAATTCTTCTGTTAAGCTTTCGTTGCCATATATGAATAGTTGGCCCATATGAGATACATCAAATATTCCAGAATGCGATCTTGTTAATTTATGTTCCTCAATAACACCCTTGCTATACTGTATGGGCATTTCATAACCTGCAAATTCAACAAACTTAGCGTTATTTTTTTGGTGAAGTTTATTTAGCGATGTTTTTTTTATTTCCATATTAACTCTTCTGTGCCCCCTCTGTCTTGGTGCCTGAGAGATTTGCTCCGTCGGCGAGAATAATTCTCTTTCCAGAGTTAATATGTACGGTCCTTTTGCCTGAGAGTTTCCGGGGTGGTTGCTCCTTCGGCGCTACAAAAGTAGTCTCTCCCGTATACAAATTTATAACACATTTAAAATTTTAATGTAAAATTTATTTAGCTAGCTTTTTAATAAGAAATGGAGACAAAAACTGTATAACTACTGCTGTTATAACTACGGCTCCTCCAATTAGCACTGTAAATGGTGGGTTTTCGTTTGCAAACATCCATGCCCACAAAGGTCCTAATACAGCTTCGGTTAACATAATTATTCCAACAAATGCTGAAGGGGTTGACCTTGCTCCAATTGTTATAAGTATAAAGCCAAGTCCAACTTGAAAAAATCCTGCAATAAAACCTAAAAAAATATCATTTGTTGAAACGATAATACTTGGTGACATAAACAAACCTATTAATGTTGCAAAAATTCCAGCAACTAGTTGTAAAGGTATCATGTCGACTTTAGGAAATTTTCTAACAATTAAAATTAAGATCGCAAATGATATTGGCATAATGAAAGCAACTAAATTTCCAGTCATTTGACCAGGTGTTAGTGAGCTTCCTAACATTAAAATGATACCTACTACTGCTGTAATAATACAAGTTAATGTAAGTTTAGAAATTTTTTCTTTTAAAAAAATATAACCAAAAATTGCTAAAAACAAAGCTTGAGTTTGTATTATAAAGTTTGCATTTGCTACTGTTGTTTCATACATAGCAAATACATAACTAGCAAATCCAATAGATAAAATTATTCCACCTATGAATCCTGGTATTCCAGATTCATAAAGAGCACTGAAAATTTTTCCCTTGTATGTAAATAATAAAAAAATAGTAATTACTCCAATAAAGAATAGTGATCTCCAAAATAATATTTGCCAGAGTGTAGATCCATCAAAAGACTTAACTATTAAGCCTCCAAAACTTAATGCACATGCTCCGAAAAAAACTAAAAAAGGTCCTGGTATTTTTAAAAAAAAATTCATTAAATTTGTAATAGTAAATTTTGAGTTTCCATTTCATATAATTTAAAAAGTGTTTCAGCATCAGATAAATTTATCTCTTTAAATTTGACTTTTGAACCAGGTGATATTTGCACTAATCGATCATAATCAACGCTTGCAACAATACCAATTTTTGGATAGCCACCAACGGTTCCATGATCTGAAAGCATAATAATTGGATTGCCGTCAGCAGGTACCTGTATAACACCTTTAATCAATCCTTCTGATTTAATATTGGTATTTACAATATTTTCAATTTTTGAGCCTTCTAAACGCATTCCCATTCTGTCTGAAAGTTTTGATACAGTAAATTCTTTTTCAAAAAATATTTTTTTTCCTTCTTCAGAAAAATAATCAAAGTTTGTTCCTTTTATTACTCTGATATTTTCAACTTTAGAATTAATATAATTGGTCTTTCTTTTACTTTGGTCAGAATTAATATTTAAGATATTTATTTTTTGACCATTTTCTAATTTCTTTCCATCATTTGATCCAATATTTGCTTTAGTATTTATTGAACAACTATTCCATTGTAATTTTAAATCTAATCCTCCACCAATTGCCAGATAGCCATATACTGATTTATTAGTTGAAATAAGATTAATTTGATCTCCACTTTCAATTTGATAACTTTCATAACAATTGCCATCAATTTCTGTACCACTTTTAATAATTTTAAAAACTACATCACCTGTAACTGCTATGTTTATTTTTTCTCCAGTGTATTTTAAATGAGGTCCTTGATATGCAAATTCTATTACTGGTGAATTTAACTTATTACCAGTTAACTTGTTGGCTAAACTATAATTTCTATTATCCATTGCTCCACTAAATGGGATTCCTATGTGATATAAGTTACTTCTTCCTTGATCTTGAAAAGTTGTGTTAACTCCAGCTCTTATAATTTCGAAATTATTTGTCATTATAACTATTGTATTCTTCAATATTTATTTGTTTAAAAACAACTGTATCTCCAGGATTAATTAAATTTGGCTCTACTTCTTTTGAATTATCAAAAACATCTAATGGTGTATTACCAAGTATGTTCCATCCTCCAGGACTCTCAAATGTATAAATGTTTGCAAATTGTTCAGTTAAAGCAACTGACCCTTTTGGAACTTTCACTCTTGGTGTTTCTAATCTCGGTAATCTCATATTTTCATCTAGATCTCCTAAAAATGGCATACCAGCAATAAATCCAGTCATGTAACAAAAGTATTCTTTACTGAAAAAATTTTTTAAAATTTTATCTCTATTGATTTTTAATTTTTCTTCTAATCTTTTTATATCAAGAGAAAATTGATCATCACAACAAACTGGAATTTCTATTTTATTATTATTTTTATCTTGAGTTTCATCAACATTTAAATTTTCAATTAATTTTTTAACTTCTTTAAAGTTTGTTTTTCTAAGATCGTAAGAAACTATTAATTTATTATAAGAAGGAGTAAGATTATTTATACTTTCAAAGTTTTCTTTTTTTAAAGCTTTAAAATATTTTATTACTTCAGAGTTAACTGATTTATTTACCTCTATACCAAAGTCACAATAAACAGCTGAGTCACCAAGATTTGATATATTTTTTATCATGGCATGTTATACTTCAACAATTAGAACTATGGAAATTAATATAAATTGCGATTTAGGTGAAAAATCAAAACACCATTCAAATAAATATGATCCAGATTTACTTGATATAGTAAATTCTGCTAATGTTGCATGCGGATTTCATGCTGGTGATGAAGAATCCATGAAACAAGTAGTCCAAATATCAAAAAAAAATGGTGTTAGTATAGGCGCCCATCCATCATTTAATGATCCTGAAAACTTTGGGAGACAAAGAATGAATCTTCCACCTGATGAGGTTAGAAAACTAATTATTGATCAATATGAAATTTTACAAACAATTGCTCAAGATCATGGAGAAAACGTTACTCACATAAAACCACATGGGGCATTAAACAATATGGCATGTGAGGATATTGATCTAGCAACCACTTTAGCAAAGGCAATAAATGAGATAAGCAAAGATATAATCTATTTAGTTCCAACAGGCTCTAAAATGGAACAAGCAGCTAAAAAATTAGATATGAAAATTGCATGTGAGATTTTTGCAGATAGAACCTATGAAGATGATGGTAATTTAGTTTCAAGAAAAAAAGCACATGCATTAATTACAGATCCTGAAGAAGCTAAAAAACATGTATTAAGCATGGTAAAAAATCAGGCACTGAATTGTCACAGTGGAAAGCAAATACCTTGTGAAATCGACTCTGTATGCATACATGGAGATAATGAGAGTTCGCTTGCTACTGCAAGATCAATTAGAGAAAATTTAATTGAAAATGGACTTAATTTAAAACCTTTAAACCAAATGGAGAAATTTTTATAATGATGAAAAATTTTTTAGTTACTTTGTTTTTAGTTTTACTAACAACAAGTTCTTTTTCTGCTGGATCTGACTCAACAACAACAAAAGTAAAATCAAATTATGATAAAGCAGTGCAATCAATCAAATTTGCAAAAAAATATGAAAAAAAAGGCAAAATAAAAAAAGCAAAAAAAAGATATGAAAAAGCTCAGAAGCTTCTTCTTAAATCGAATAAAGAAAAACCCCTTCAAGCAGATACTTTAAATTACTTAGGTTTTACAACTAGAAAGCTTGGAGATTATGAAAATGGTGAAAAATATTATCTTCTAGGATTAGAAATTGATCCAAATCATAAGGGTATTAATGAGTACCTTGGAGAGCTTTATGTTGCTACAAATAGAATGGATTTAGCTAAAGAAAGACTTAAAGTATTAAAAACTTGTAATTGTGAAGAATATAACGAATTAAAAGAAATAATCGAAGGAACAAAGAAATCTAAATACTAATTTAATGCTAGATATTCAAGATCCATTAGAAGCAAGAAAAGTTATAAGAGAAAATAATTACAAAGAACAAACTGCAGGCGCTGCTAACAAGTATATTCAAGGAAATCTTTGTATCTTACCAAGTAAATATGCAATGGACTTTGCTTCTTTCTGTCAAAAAAACCCTAAACCTTGCCCATTAATTGGATTTGGTACAAAAGGAGATCCTTCATTAAAAGATCTCGGTGATATTGATATAAGAACCGATGTTCCTCAATATAGAGTATGGGAAAAAGGAAAATTAATTGATGAACCATATGATATTAAAAAATATTGGAACGAAGATTTAACAACTTTTGTTCTTGGGTGTTCAATGTCTTTTGAACTACCTTTAATTGAGGCTGGTATCCCAATTCAACATATAGAAAACAATACTATTGTTCCAATGTATAAAACATCAATAGACTGTGAACCTGCAGGACAGTTTTCAGGAAAACTAGTTGTGTCTATGAGACCATTAAGTTCAAAGGATACAATTAGATCAATTCAAATTAGTTCTAGATTTCCGGCTGTGCATGGTGCACCTGTGCATGTTGGTAATCCTGATGAAATTGGAATTAAAGATATAATGAAACCTGAATATGGAGATCCACCAAGAGCAATAAAAAATAATGAAATTCCAGTATTTTGGGCATGTGGTGTTACTCCACAATCAGTTTTAGAAAATTCAAAACCTGATTTTTGTATTACTCATAGTCCAGGTAAAATGCTTATCACTGATAAACTAAATAACGATCTTGCTGCTTTTTAATTAATTTCCCAAAAAAACCTTAGTAACTTTTTCATTATCAATTAAATCTTCTGATTTTCCATCGATAACCAATCTACCACTTTCCAGAACATAGCCTCTGTCAGCCATACTAAGAGCTAGTCTTACATTTTGCTCTACAAATAAAATTGAAATTCCTTCTTCAACAATATTTTTAAAAATCTTAATTAAGTCTTTCATCACCATTGGCGATAAACCTAAAAAAGGCTCATCGACCATCAAAAGTTTAGGTAAACCCATCATTCCTCTTGCTATAGCTAACATTTGTTGCTCACCACCAGACATTGTTTTTGCTAACTGATCTGATCTAGTTTCTAACTTTGGAAAAATTTTATAAACTTTATTTAAAGAATTTGATAACTCTTCTTTTGCCCTTGGATGCCAGGCACCTAATAAAAGATTTTGTTTAACAGTAAGATGAGGAAATACCCTTCTTCTTTCAAGAACATGTGAAATTCCTAATTCGGTTCTTTTATAAGTTGGAATATTTGAAATTAAGGTATTGTCAAAAGTGATAGAACCTTTTTTATGCTCAACTAAATTACTTATAGTATTTAAAACAGTACTTTTGCCAGATCCATTTGGTCCTAGAAGTGCAACCATTTCGGCTTTATTTACATTAATTGAAACATCCCAGATAACCTGAAAATCATCATACAAAACATCAATATTTTTTACATCAAGCAGCATCAAATGTTCCTAAGTAAGCATCTATTACTTGTTTATTATTTTGAATTTCTTTTGGCTCTCCAAACGCAATTCGTTTTCCTTGATCTAATGCAAGAACATTGTCAGAGATTTCCATTATAATATTAATGTTATGTTCGATTGTAATAATAGTTACTCCTGTCTTTTTTAATTTTTTAACAAGCTCAACAAGTCCAGGGATAGTTTTTTGGTCTACACCTCCTGTTACTTCATCCATCAAAAGAAGTTTAGGATCAATAGCCATAGCTCTAGCCATCTCTAATCTTTTCCTTTGTCCTGTCGATAATTCTTTTGCAAAGTGATGTCTTTTTTCAATCAAATCTACAAAATCAATAATCTCTAATGCTCTATCCCTTGCTCTTTTAATATCTTTTTCTTTTACAAATGCCCCTATCATCACATTTTCAAGTAAAGTTTGATCTGCAAATGGTTTTAGTTTTTGAAAAGTTCTGCCTACTCCAAGGTTACTTATTTTGTCAGGGCTAATTCCAAAAATATCTTTATCAAAAAATTTAACTTTCCCAGTGTCTGGTTTGGTAAAACCAGTAATCAAATCAAATAAAGTAGATTTACCCGCACCATTAGGTCCTATCACTCCTAAAATAGATCCCTCTTCGACATCAAAAGAAATATCTCTATTTGCATGTATACCGCCAAAAGATTTACTTAAATTTTCAACTGTTAATATTTTCATCGTTGTTTCTTTCTTTCTAAAATATCTTTTGGGATAAATGAGATCAGACCATTAGGTCTAAAAATACAAATAATCATTAATATCAAACCATAAAAAATTAAATCTACAGCACCGCCAGTTCCCCCTAAATAAATTCTTGAATATTCTGAAATTGGTACAAGGATTGCAGCGCCTATAATTGGACCCCAAACATTTCCAATTCCACCTAGCACTGTGATTAATAAAACTATAATTGATATCTCAATATTAAAAACTCTATCTGGATCAATAATTAAAATATATTGAGCAAATAAACTACCCATTGGAGCCATGATCATTGCTGAAATCACATAAGCTATAATTTTATAATTCGATACATTGATACATAAACTCAATGCTGCTTGTGGATCGTCTCTAACTGCTCTCAATCTGTAACCTAATTTTGATCTACTTAGTAACCAGACTAAAAAGAATGTGATTAAAAAGAAAATTAAAAAAACATAATAATAAGGAACTTTACTTCTATGAAACTGTAATGCTGACCATGAGTCTTCTGGTGTCATTGTCACCCACAATCCTGATGCGGCACCTACCAAATCCCATCTTTGAAAAACTACTTGGAAACTTATCCCAATTAATAAAGTAGCAATTGCAAAGTAGTGACCGCTTAATCTGAGCATTGGTATACCAATTAAGACAGCAAAAATTGCTGAAACAAACATACCAAAAAATATACTGACCCAAGGTGTTATTCCGTATTCCATATAAAAAAATGAGGTTGCATAAGCACCTATTCCAAAAAAAGCTCCATGACCTAAACTTATTTGACCTGAAAAACCTGCAATTACATTCCAAGATTGTGCCATCACTGCATGCATAAAAATCATAATAAATAAATGTAGATAAAATGAATTCATCCCAAAAACTGGTAGTACAAACAAAAGAATTATTAAGCCGGTAATTATTGATATTACTTTGTTATTTGTGTTCCAAATCGGTTCTGATTTTGCAATTTCTAACTTAGTATCCATTAATACCTACCAAACAGACCTTGAGGTTTATAAATCACAACTAGAAGATAAATTGCAAATACATATAAAAGTTTAAATGAAGGATCGATGAGCAGTCCACCTAGAGATTCTACTAATCCTATAATTATACCAGCATACAAACATCCAATGATACTTCCAAAACCCCCTAATGCTACAGCAACAAAAGCAAATAATGCAAAATTAATACCAACATCGGTAAAAATAAAAAAATAGTTAGCCATCATTCCACCAGCTACTCCTACACAACCAAGTCCAATGGCCCAACCAATTGCAAACATTTTATTTGATGGAATTCCTAAAATTTCTGCAGCGTGTCTATCTTGTGCTGTTGCTTGAAGAGCTAATCCTGTTTCTGTTTTTGTTACAAACCAATACAAACCAAAAAATGCAATTAAACAAACAAGACTTGCATAGAGTTGAGGTTGACCAATAAATACAGATCCAATTTCAATACGTCCTTCTAATAAGGGCTTATCAACGTTTCTAAAGTCTGGTGTCCATAACAATTGAGCGATTGATCTAATAAAGATAGATAATCCAAATGTTGCGCAAATTTGGATAAGCATTTTTGCTTTTAAAATGTATCGAATTAAAAAATAATGTGTGATGACTCCACAAAATGCTAACAAAAGTATAGTTATTGGTATTGAAAACAATGGATCCAAACCAAACAAAGACCAAAGCCAAAATGATGAAAACATGGATAACATTAAATGCTCTCCATGAGCAAAGTTCACAATTTCCATCAAACCAAAAATTAAACTTAGGCCTGCTGCGATCAATGCATATATTAATCCCATCATTAATCCTGTGACTATAGCTTGAATTATAATTTCAGAAGTCATTTGGTTTATTATTAAAGTATATATAAAGAATGTATATATTAAACAAATACTTCTTAAGCATTGATAAAATAAAAAAACTAAACCATTGAATTGATCAATTGAATAGTATTAAGTTAGATATTTAAAAATTTAACAAGAGGGAAAAAAATGAGAAAATTAATTCTTACAGTATTTACTTTTTTTTCATTAGTGTCTGCGCCAGCAATTAGTTTCGCAGAAGATGTAAAAATTGGAGTACTTTATCCACTTACAGGACCTGTTGCTCAGGTTGGTAAAGATGCTGTTGCAGCAGTTAAAACAGCTTTGGACATCATTAACAACAGTCACAACATTCCTGGTATGCCGCTTGCAAAAGATGCTGGATTAAAAGGTTTGGGCGGCGGTAAAATATCTATCGTTGTTGGAGACCACGGTGGAAAACCAGATATTGGTGTTGGAGAAACAGAAAAAATGTTAAATTCTGATAAAGTTCACGCAATGTTTGGAGCTTACTACTCGTCAGTAACTGGTGCTGCAAGTCAAGTTTCAGAGAGAGCAGGAATACCTTGGGTAAATGGTGAGTCAACATCGCCAAAATTAACTACAAGAGGATTTAAATACTTCTTCAGAGTTACTCCACACGATGGAGAATTTACTCAGTTAATGTTTGAATTCATGAATGACTTTAACAAAAAGAATAGCAATAAGTTAAAGACACTAGGTATTATTCATGAAGATACATTGTGGGGTTCTGATAGTGGTGGAACTCAAGACAAAATGGCTAAAGAGCAAGGGTATGATGTTATAGAAAAAATCAGCTACAAAGCTAAAACAACAACTTTAAGTTCTGAAGTACAAAGATTGAAAGCAAAAAACCCAGATGTTTTATTGCCTTCATCTTATACAGCTGATGCATATTTATTTTTAAATACTGCAAAAGAACTTGACTATAATCCGAAACTTTTAGTTGCTCAAAATGCTGGTTATACAGATCCTAAGTTCATAGATACAATGGGTAGCAAAGCAGAGGGTGTGATCACAAGATCTCCATTTAACACTGACTTAGCAAAAACTATTCCTATGATCGGAACTGTAAACGACTTGTTTAAAACACATTCTGGTGGAAGAGATTTGTCAGATGTGCCTGCAAGAGCTTTTACAGGTTTTATGGCTTTAGCTAATGCAATTAATAATGCTGGATCAACAGATCCTGAGAAAATCAGACAAGCTCTAGTAAATCTAGATATGTCATCTGAGTCTTTAATTGTTCCTTACAGAGGAATTAAATTTGGCGCAGATGGTCAAAACGAAAAGACTAGAGGTATTTTGATGCAAGTTCAAAATGGAAAATACTGCACAGTATACCCGTTTGAATTAGCAGCTTGTAAGTTAAAATATCCTATGCCTACTTGGTCTGAAAGATAATTTAATAAAAACACAATTATTAAGGCGGTCAAATTTTTTGACCGCCTTTTTTTTTATTCTTTTGATTGCAATCTTCTTAAATTAAAATAATAATTAGACATCTTGATTGAAGAGCTCATAATTCTAACCCAAATTATTTTTATCACTATTATCTTAACTGCAGATAACGCTGTGATAGTTGGTTCTATTGCATCAAATTTTGTTCCAAAAAACAGAAAACAAATTATCTTATGGGGTGTAATTGGGGCATTTGTTTTTAAAATCTTTTTTGCAATCTTTGCTACTTTTTTGTTCGAATTTTATTTTATTAAAATTTTAGGTGGGTTGTTATTGGTATGGATAGTTAATGATTTAAGAAAAGATCTTGTTGATATTAAGAATATTAAACCTTTAGTTAAAAAAACAAAGCAACCTTCATACATAAATAGTATAGGTAAAGTATTATTTGCTGATCTAATGATTAGTTTTGATAATGTAATTGGTGTTGTCGCTGCTGCTCAAGGGTATTTGGGATATATGATTTTTGGTCTTGCTTTATCTGTCGTTCTTACTGGAGCACTAGCCACTTATATGGCAAATTATATTCAAAAACATATATGGATAGCATACATTGGTTTAATATTTATTTTAGTGGTTGGTCTACAATTAATTATAGGTGGTTTGGTAGATCTTGAGATACTCAATATTAACGAAGAATTTAAAAAATACTTTTAATTAAAAGAGTATTTTTTTGAGGGGAATTTTCTTGTTTTAACCTCACTTGCGTATTTAGAAACTGCTTTTGATATTTCTGTCTTTATATTTATATATTTCTTAACAAATCTAAATTTGATTGGATTTAAACCTATAAAATCATCAAATACCAAAATCTGACCATCACAATTATTAGATGCGCCTATCCCAATTGTTGGAACACTAACACTTTTAGTCACTTGTTTTGCCAATGATGTTTGAACACACTCTAAAACCATACAAAATGAACCAGCTTCTTGAAGTAACTTTGCGTCTCTCATAATATTTTCTTTTTCACTCTGTTTCTTACCTTTAAATTTAAAGGTTTTGTCTGATTGAGGTAATACTCCTATGTGACCCATTACGGGTATTTTATTTTTAACTAAAGTTTTAATAGTACTTATAATTTTCTTTCCTCCCTCTAATTTAACCCCGTCACATTTAGTTTTATTCATAATTAATTTTGCGTTTTTCAATGCCTCTTTAGGATTGCGATAAGTATTATGAGGCATATCAACAATCATCAAACTTTTTTTAATACCCATACGAACACTCTTGGAATGTTCAATCATTGTATTCAAAGTTACTTCTCTAGTAGACTTATAATTATATAAAACTGATCCAAGTGAATCCCCTACTAAAATTAGATCACAATAATTGTCTAAAACAGAAGCAATATTTTTAGAGTAAGCAGTTAAGGTTACTAATTTAGTTTTATTTTTTTTCTTTATAAAATCTGAAATCTTTTTATTCATCGACTTACCAAGAGCCGGTATTTTCCATTGAAGCCCAAGGCTCTTTAGGCTCTAAGTTTCCTTCCTGAAGTATTTCTATTGAAATTTTATCAGGTGATCTAACAAATGCCATATGACCATCTCTTGGTGGTCTATTTATAGTGTAACCCATGTCCATTAATCTCTGACATGTTTCATAAATATTATCTACTCTGTAAGCAAGATGACCAAAATTTCTTGAACCTTCTCCTAGTTCATCCCCATCCCAATTATATGTTAACTCAATTTCTGCTTTTTCATCATTAGGAGCGGCAAGAAAAATTAAAGTAAATCTTCCTTTTTCATTCTCCATTCTTCTTGTTTCTTTTAAGCCAAGACCTTCACAGAAAAATCTTAAAGACTCATCTACATCTTTAATTCTGATCATTGTATGTAGATATTTCATAAGATGCTTTTATAATTAAAATTACTCTAATTCAATAGTACTTGGGGGTTTAGAAGTAATATCATACACAACTCTATTAATTCCTCTTATGCTATTAACAATTTTGTTAGAAATAGTTTGCATAAAAGATTTTTTAAATTCATAAAAGTCTGCAGTCATTCCATCCTCAGAGGTAATTGCTCTTAGCAAACATAGATATTCATATGTCCTATTATCACCCATAACTCCAACTGTTTTAACTGGAAGTAATGCTGCATAAGCTTGCCAAATCTTATGATAAAGACCATGATCTCTTAGAGCTTGAACAAAATAATGATCAGCTTCTTTTAAAATTTTTATCTTTTCATTAGTAATAATACCTGGCATTCTGATTGCTAAACCAGGGCCAGGAAATGGATGTCTTGAAATTATTTCATGACTTAAATTTAACTCTAAACCTAATTTTCTAACTTCATCTTTAAACAAAAATTTTAATGGCTCTACTAATTTTAAATTCATTTTTTTTGGTAAACCACCAACATTATGATGAGATTTTATTTTGGAAGTTTGACTTCCAGTAACAGACTTACTTTCTATTAAATCTGGATACAAAGTTCCTTGTGCTAAAAATTTTACATTTTTTATTTTCTTTGCATATCTCTCAAATATTTTAATGAATAGATTTCCTATGATTTTTCTTTTTCTCTCTGGATCAGATACATTTTTTAATTTACTTAAAAATTCCTTTTCAGCGTTCACATAAATTAAATTCATTTTTAATCTTTTTTTAAAAGTTTGAACAACCTGAACTTCTTCATTTTTTCTAAGCAATCCAGTGTTTACAAAAATACAATATAGTTTTTTACCTATTGCTTTATTCAATAATTGAGCAACCACACTACTATCTACACCACCTGATAATGCACAAATTACTTTGTTATCTCCAACTTGAGCTCTGACATCTTTAATTAATTGTATCTTTTGATCTTTTGAGGACCAATTTTTCTTAATTTTACAAATAAGAAAAATAAAATTACTTATCAGTTTTTTTCCATTTTCTGTATGAGTTACCTCTGGGTGAAACTGGACACCATAGTAATTTTTAATTTTATTTTCTACAATTGCAAATTTTGAATTTGAGCTTGATGCTATTACTTTAAAATTCTTTGGAAGTTTTGATACTTGATCAGCATGACTCATCCAAACCACTTTAGATTTTTTTGCACCAAAAAAATTACTTGTTAATAGGCTATCATTTTTTTTAATAACATTTGCTAAACCAAATTCACGATTTTTTGATTGCTTTACACTTCCACCGTTAAGTTTAGATAATATTTGATGTCCAAAACAAATTCCAAGAACAGGTATATTTAAATCTAAAATCTTCTTATCAAATGAATACTTATTAATTTGATAAACATTCAGAGGACCACCTGATAAAATTATACCTTTTATACTGTGGTTAATTTGATTAAGTTTAATTTTTTTATGACTAATAATGTCAGAAAAAACGCCCAGTTCTCTTATTCTTCTAGCTATTAATTGAGTAAATTGTGAGCCAAAATCTACAATTAAGATTTTGTTAAGATTATTATCAAGACTCATTGTTTGGTTCTAGATTTTTTAAAGACTCTAAAATTTCCTTATTCTCATCACACAATGACTTACAAACTTGAACAAATGTATCAGATAATTCTTTAACTTTATCGTAATTTGATTTTTCTAATGCTATTTTCATAAGCATTAAAATAGCTTCTTCATTTTGGGGGTCTATTAACAAAGTAGTTTCTAAATTATATTCTTCTTTTCTTTGATCTTCTTTCTGATTATAAATTTTTGCTAAATACAAATATGAATTAGCATCCTTTGGATTAAATACAATATTTCTCTCAAATAAAAATCTTGCATCTTCATATTTTTCTTTTTCATATAATTTAATTGCTTCATTAAAAAAATTTTCTTTTGAAAATGAATTTGATTGAAAAGAAACAATTAAAACTATCAGTGAAATTAATTTTAAAATTTTATTCATTAATATTTACTATCATTTTTAATTACATCCACATTATGAACCATACTTTCATAAAATCCAGCTTTAGTAATTTTAACAAATTGTGGTTTATTTCTCAATTTTACAATTTCCTTTGAACCAAGATAACCCATGGATGATTTGAGGCCACCAATTAACTTGAATATAATACTACCAACATCTCCTTTGTATTTTACAAAACCTTCTACTCCTTCTGGAACATATTTAGATGTATCTTTTTGCTTAGTTTGAAAATATCTATCTGCTGAACCTTTGTTCATAGCGCCTACTGATCCCATCCCTCTAAAACTTTTGAATAATTTTCCATTTTTTTTTATTAGTTTACCAGGTGTCTCATCTGTACCTGCAAATAAAGAGCCTATCATTACAGCATCAGCACCTGCTGCAAAAGCTTTTGCCAAATCGCCAGAATATTTTATTCCTCCATCAGAGATTATTTTTACATTTTTGTTTTTAAGTCCATTTCTTACAGACAAAATTGCACTTAACTGTGGAACACCTATTCCAGCAACTAACCTAGTTGTGCAGATTGATCCTGGCCCAATCCCAACTTTAATAATGTCTACTCCTAATTTAATCAAAAATTTTGCTGCTTCAGGTGTTGCAATATTTCCAGCACATAAAGCTACATTCTTACCTTTGATTTTCTTTATATATTTAACTATTTCTCCCACTTTTTTCGTGTGGCCATGAGCTGTATCTACTACAATTAAATCAACACTTTCTTTTAGTATGGCTTTAGCTCTATCAAATTCAGCAATTGATGCTCCAACAGCTGCACCAACTAACAATTTTTGTTTTTTAACTTTCTTAATTTCTAAGATTTGTTTTTGAACATCTAAATTTCTGTGAATAACTCCTATTCCTCCAGCTTTACCAATTGCTATAGCCATATTGCTTTCAGTGACAGTGTCCATTGCAGAAGATAAAAGTGGAATTTTAAGCTTTAAGTTTTTTGTCAAATTTACAGATGTATTTACTTCAGATGGTAATATTTCTGAGTACTTCGGAGCTAATGTAACATCGTCAAAGGTAAGTGCTTCTTTTATAGGAACCATGATCTTTTATATATGATTCCTTCTAATTTTAAAGTCTCTATCTAAGTATTTTACAAATTATAAAACTTTCTTTTGAATCTTTTCTACTTGATTTAGGTTTAAAAACCTTAACTTCTTTAAAATATTTTTTACCTTCTGCGACTATTTCGTTGAAAGTTCCACCCATAAAGATTTTGGAAATAAAATAACCATTTTTATTTAAAAAGTCTTTAGCAAATACCATTGCTTCTTTGCAAAGTTCTCCTGTTTGAATAGAGTCAATATTTTTAATTCCCGTAGTATTTACAGCCATATCTGACATCACAACATCGGCTTTAGAGGTAGTATTTTTTTTTATTTCATCTTGGACGCTTTTTTCAGTGAAATCTCCTTGAATTTGGATACTAGAGCCAATTGGTTCCATTTTTTTTAAGTCAATTGAAATTAATTTTCCGTTCTTAGCTATCTTTTCAGCATATTGCGACCAGCTTCCTGGAGCTGCACCTATATCTATAACAGTTAATCCACCTTTGAATATTTTATATTTTTCATCAATTTCAATTAACTTATAAGCAGAGCGTGCTCTATATCCGTCAACTTTTGATTGTCTTACGTAAATATCTCTTCTTTGTTTATTGACCCAATTCTTAGATATTTTATTTTTTTTCAATTATTTATTAAACCTAAGTTTTAAATCAATTAAATCACCATCTAAAGTTTTTACTTTTGATATAAAATCTTTATTGTTTCTAATCAGGTCGTTATCTTTTCCAGCAAAATGTACAATTCCTATTTGATGATTTGGCAAGTATGGCTCAACAAGAGTACTGGTAGACTTATCAAATCTTAAAGCTTCTATCAAAGTCCAATTACAGTATGCAGGTAATATTTCTACAGGCAGCTCATCATTATAAATAGTTATATTCATTGCAATTTGTTCAGATCCCCAAATTTTTCCAGACTTCAAAGCTATCCTTAAATTTTTTTGCCAAACTTTCCAGTGAGTTGCATCTGCTTCTAAAGCAAAAACTCCAATATTTAAATGAGGTTTTAGTGCTACTGTTCTTGCTATCTTTTCTGAAAATCCAGATGATTTTGCATGTTTATAATTTTGTGATTTAATTTTTGCAAAACTTCCAAATACCCATTCAGCTCTTAAAACTCTTCCATAAGCTCTATCAGCTGATGTTGCTATAGAAAGTTTGTTATTCTCACACCCTTTAAAATATAATTCTATTGCATCCCAGGAATTGACCCAAGCATCGGCATCAATCCATAGATATTTATCATAACCAGGGAAATATTTCGGTAAAAAAGCTCTTGATACCTGACTTTTTAACCATTCTCTTCCTTTAACTTTAAAATCAGGAACTTCAATATCCCAATCTGCAGATTTAATTTCTTCTACTTTCAAAGATAATTTTTCTTTTTGCTCATCAGTTAAACCTGCATCTAAAATACAAATTGCAGTAGTTTCGCTTTGTCTGAACTGTTTTATAGAATTAACAAGTTCATCTAAAAGTTCAAAATATTTTGAATCTGCCAAAGATATAATTACATTTTTTTTCATTAAAGAACGTCTTCAAGATCATCATCATCAGTTTGATTAATATCTTCATTTTCTTTTCTAAGCTTTTGATAATGTAAATAACTAATTGGTAATAATAATAAATAAATAATTCCACTTATTGAAATCACATTAAATGGGTAGATTAATAGAAGCCCAAAAAACAATACTATTCCAAATAGCAAGAATATTGTTGCTTTTCTTTGTATTACAATTTTTTTAAATGAATAACTTGGAAATTTACTTATTAATAAAAAAGACGTGACGATAAAAAATATTGGCACAATAATTGCATAATCTATTTTAAATAATTCAATGCTAGACATGCTAAAAATCAGTGGAGTTAATACTAAAATTCCACCAGCTGGAGATGGAACACCTTCAAAAAAATTATCTCTCCAAGATGGTTCGCCTCCAGTATTTATATTGAAACGTGCCAGTCTTAGAGCAACACAAATTACATATATCAAACAAACTAGCCACCCAAATCTTCCAAGCTCATTTAATTTCCAGAAATACATTATGAATGCTGGAGCAACCCCAAAGCTTATCATGTCAGTCAAAGAATCTAATTCTTTTCCAACTTTTGATGTACCTTTGATTAATCTTGCTATTCTTCCATCTAGTCCATCAATTACAGCTGCAATAATTATTGCAATAATTGCAAATTCATATCTTCCATCTAAAGCAAATCTTATAGAAGTAAGACCAATACAAACACCAATAAGTGTCAGCATGTTAGGTAAAATTACTCTGGCGCTCCTTTTTTCAGGAACTATTTTAAAATTTTTTTTAGGTTGTTGCATATCTATCTTTTGGCTAATAGAGTTTCCCCTGAAATAGCAGTTTGACCAATTTTAACCAATGGTTCATAATTTTCATAATATACATCTGCTCTACTTCCAAATCTTATCATTCCAATTCGATCACCTTGGTTTAATGTTTGATCCTTATTTGTCTCGCAAACAATTCTTCTTGCAACCAAACCTGCTATTTGAACTATGACAATATCATTTCCATGATTATCTTTTAATTTATAATAATTCCTCTCATTATCTTCACTTGCTTTATCGAGTGAAGCATTTAAAAATTTTCCTGGCTTGTATAAAATATCTTCAACTTTCCCCGAACAAGGAGTTCTATTTACATGACAATCAAATACGTTCATGAAGATACTAATTTTTTTAAATTTCTTGTTTTCTAAATTTAATTCTCTCGGTCCATCCACCTCTTCAACTTTAATTATTTCTCCATCCGCTGGGCTTACTAGATAATTATCATCTCCAATGATTGCTCTTTCAGGATCTCTAAAAAAATAATAAACCCATATAGTTAATAGCAATCCAATTAATCCTAAAAATCCATTTACTAATAGTAAGATGATTGTAATGAAACCTGCGATTACAATAAACTTGTAACCCTCTGTGTGTATCTTTGGAAATATCTTGGTAAACATATTCTTCTATTTGCTAATTTTCGATTAATATGTATATAAACCAATCAAATTCAATTAATAAGATAAATTTAATTTAATGAGTAAAATCAAGGTAAATAACCCCGTTGTCGAGTTAGATGGTGATGAAATGACACGAATTATCTGGGAGTTTATTAAAAACAAATTAATCCTTCCTTATATCGATCTTGGAATTGAGTATTACGATTTGGGAATGAAAAGCAGAGATAATACTGATGACCAGATCACAATAGACTCAGCAAATGCAATTAAAAAAATTGGTGTTGGAATTAAATGTGCAACCATCACACCAGATGAAGCAAGAGTTGAAGAGTTTGATTTAAAAAAAATGTGGAGATCTCCAAATGGAACAATCAGAAACATCATTGGAGGAACGGTTTTCAGAGAACCAATTATTTGTAAGAATATTCCAAAGTTAGTTCCTTCATGGACAGATCCTGTGATCATTGGAAGACATGCTTTTGGTGATCAATATAGAGCTACAGATTTTAAAGTACCTGGAAAAGGTAAAATGGAAGTTAAATGGACATCAGAAGATGGAAAAGAAGAAATTAAATACGAAGTATTTAATTTTACAGGTCCAGGTGTAGCGCTATCAATGTATAATTTAGACAAATCTATTCAAGACTTTGCAAGATCATGCTTTAGCTATGGATTAATTAAAAAGTGGCCAGTCTATATGTCTACTAAAAATACAATTTTAAAACAATACGATGGAAGATTTAAAGATATTTTCCAAGAAGTTTTTGATAATGAATACAAAGATGAATTTGAAAAACATAAATTAACTTATGAACATAGGTTAATAGATGACATGGTTGCATGTGCAATGAAATGGAGTGGAAAATATATCTGGGCTTGCAAAAATTATGATGGTGATGTCCAGTCTGATACTATGGCTCAAGGCTATGGATCACTAGGATTAATGACAAGTACTCTGTTAACTCCTGATGGAAAAGTGATGGAAGCTGAAGCTGCCCATGGAACTGTTACTAGACACTATAGAATGCATCAACAAGGAAAAGAAACTTCTACAAATCCTATTGCATCTATATTTGCATGGACAAGAGGATTAGCTCACAGAGGAAAATTAGATAATAATCAAGAATTAATTAAATTTGCTCAAACATTAGAAGCAGTATGTATTGAATGTGTTGAAAATGGTTCAATGACAAAAGATTTAGCAATCTTAGTTGGACCTAACAGTAAGTTTTTAACTACTAATCAGTTTTTAGATGAAATTGATGGTAACCTTAAAAAGAAGTTAAATTAAAGATTTTATTTTTTCAAAAGCATCGTTGATTTTGGTTTGGTCTTGACCACCGGCTTGAGCAAAATCTTTTCTTCCACCACCACCTTTGCCCCCAATTACTTCTGAGCCTGCTTTTACAAATTGTACAGCATCAAATTTGTCAGTTAATTTTTTTGTTACACCTACAGCAATACCTACTTTGTCATCTTTGCTCGCAAAAACAATTACAATACCTTCACCCAATTCTTTTTTACCTTTATCTACAAGTTTTCTTAATTCTTTAGGTGGAAGATCTTCAACATTTTGAAATCTTACTTTTACTCCATTAATATCTTCATCACTTAATTTATTTTTGGATTGATCTTGTAGTATCGAGTTAACTGATAAATCTTCTAATTGTTTTGTTAAATTTTTAATTAAAGTTTTTTGGTCAGATTGATCTATATTTGGCTGTCCACCTAACTTTATAATTTCCTGAGTTAGTTCTTTTATTGTTTCCGCGTCTTTTTCTGCAGAGAGATTTGATAACTTCTCTTTATTTTTAAGATAATCCTCTAATTGCTTATCTCTTAAAGCCTCAATTCTTCTAACTCCTGCAGCAATAGACGATTGGCTTATAATTTTAAATTTACCGATATCACCAGTATTTTTTACATGTGTCCCTCCACATAATTCTGTTGAGAAATATTTGCCATTTTCATCGCCCATCGATAAAACTCTAACCTCATCTCCATATTTTTCACCAAATAAAGCTAAAGCTCCATTTTCAACTGCTTCAGCAGGTGTCATCAATCTAGTTTTTACCTCTGATTTTTTTGAAACCATGCTGTTTACAAATTCTTCAATTTTATCAATCTCTTCATTATGTATCGGCTTCATATGACTAAAATCAAATCTTAATCTACTTGGTTCAACTAAAGAACCTTTTTGAGTTACGTGATCACCTAAAACTCTTCTTAATGACTCATGTAGAAGATGTGTTGCAGAATGATAAGCTCTAGTATTATCTCTTCTTTCAACATCTATTTTTAATTCAACACTATCTTGTAATTTTATAGATCCACTAACCACTTTTCCATAATGAACAAATAAATCGCCTAATTTTTTTTGAACATCAGTTACTTCAAATTTAAAATCATTTGATACAATTTCGCCAGTATCTCCTACTTGACCTCCAGACTCTCCATAAAAAGGTGTTTGATTAACAATAATCATTCCTTCTTCATTTTCGTTTAATTGATCAGTCTCTTTATTGTCTTTAAGTAAAGACAAAACAACACCTTCAGCTTGATTAGTTTCGTATCCTAAAAATTCAGTTGCTTCTAATTTGTCCTTAATTCCAAACCAAATATCTTCAACTGCAGCATCACCAGAACCTTTCCAATTTTTCTTTGCAAGCTCCCTACTTTCCTTCATCAAAGATTGGAACTTTTCAGTATCAATTATCATTGATTTGTTTCTTAAAATATCTTCTGTAAGATCTAATGGAAAACCATAAGTGTCATATAATTTAAATGCAATCTCGCCAGGTAAAACTTTATCTATTTTAGATATTTCATCATTTAAAATTTTTATTCCTCTATCTAATAGAACTAAGAATTTTTCTTCTTCCATTTTTAAAGTTTCTTTAATTAAAGATTCTGCTCTAACTAACTCTGGATAGTTTCCAGACATTTCATTTTTAAGAGTATCAAATAAATTATAAAAAACTGGTTCCTTAGATCCTAATAAATGTGAATGTCTCATCCCTCTTCTCATTATTCTTCTTAGAACATATCCTCTACCTTCATTAGACGGCAAAACACCTTCAGCTATTAAAAAAGAACTAGCTCTTAAGTGATCAGCAATAACTCTAAAACTTGAAAGATTAGATTTATCTGATTTAACTTTTACTATTTCTGATGCAGAATTAATTATTTTTTTAAAATGGTCTGTTTCATAATTATCATGGGTACCCTGTAATAGAGCTGCTATTCTCTCTAAACCCATGCCAGTATCAACAGATGGCTTTGGAAGATTTATTCTTTTATCTTTTGTGACTTGTTCAAATTGCATAAAGACTAAATTCCAGATTTCAATAAATCTATCTCCATCCTCATCTTTAGTTCCTGGCAATCCCCCAAGTAAATGATCACCATGATCAAAAAAAATTTCAGAACAAGGTCCACATGGACCAGTTTCTCCCATTGACCAAAAATTATCTGATGTAGCAATTCTTATTATTCTATCATCGCTAAAACCCGCTATTTTCTTCCAAAAATTAAAGGCTTCATCATCTTCATGGAACACCGTTACATAAAGTCTATTTTTATCTATTCCAAAATCTTTAGTAATTAAATTCCATGCATAATGAATTGCTTGCTCTTTAAAGTAATCTCCAAATGAAAAGTTTCCTAACATTTCAAAAAAAGTGTGATGACGCGGAGTATAACCAACATTTTCTAAATCATTATGTTTACCACCTGCCCTCACGCATTTTTGTGAAGTGGTAGCTCTTACATAATCTCTTTTCTCTAGTCCTGTGAAAACGTTCTTAAATTGAACCATTCCAGAATTTGCAAACATCAATGTTGGATCATTATTTGGAACCAAATTACTAGACTCCACAATTTTGTGATCATTACCCTCAAAGTACTTCAGGAAAGTACTACGGATTTCATTTAAAGTTTTGTCTGCCATATTTTTAAAATACAGCTTTTTTATTTTATGTCTAGATACAGTAAGGGAAAAAAGGCGCTTAAATTAAGCGCCTTTTATTAATAAAGATGACCTATTAATTCTTTTTAGATGGAGGAGTAGCTTCAGCTTTTGCTTCTTCTTCTTTTTCAGCTACTTTCTTTTCTTTTTCTAATTTTTCAGGATCAATTGGATTTCCTTCTATTTTTTTAGAAATAACCCCAGCTTTTTCTCTAATTGCCATTTCAATTTCAGCAGCAACTTTTGGATTTTGAGCTAGATAAGTCTTGGCATTCTCTCTACCTTGACCAATCTTTTCTCCTTTGTAAGCATACCATGCGCCTGATTTTTCAATAATATCTGCTTTAGAACCAAGATCTACTAATTCACCCATCTTGCTAATTCCTCTTCCATACATCAAATCAAATTCAACTACTTTAAATGGTGGAGCTACTTTATTTTTAACTACCTTAACTCTTGTAGAGTTACCAATAATTTCGTCTTTATCTTTGATGGCACCTATTCTTCTAATATCCATTCTTACTGATGAATAAAACTTAAGTGCATTACCACCTGATGTAGTTTCTGGGCTTCCAAACATAACTCCGATTTTCATTCTAATTTGGTTGATGAAAATCATCATTGTGTTTGTATTTGAAATTGAACTTGTTAATTTTCTTAAAGCCTGACTCATTAATCTTGATTGAAGACCAACATGATGATCTCCCATCTCACCTTCGATTTCAGCTTTTGGTGTTAAAGCTGCAACAGAGTCGATTACAATAACTGAAATGGAGCCTGATTTTACTAGCGTATCTGCAATTTCTAATGCTTGTTCACCGGCATCTGGTTGTGAAATTAGAAGTTCTTCAGTATTTACACCTAATTTTTTTGCATAAACTGGATCTAAAGCATGCTCTGCATCAACGAATGCGCAAATTCCTCCAGCTTTTTGAGCTTCAGCAACAACTTGTAATGCTAATGTTGTTTTTCCAGATGACTCTGGTCCATAAACTTCAATAATTCTTCCTTTTGGTAATCCGCCTATACCTAAAGCTAAATCAAGACTTAAAGAACCTGTTGAAACAGACTCAATATCCATAGCTCTCTTTTGGCCAAGCTTCATTACAGAGCCTTTTCCAAAATTATCTGTAATTTGAGCTATTGCAGCATCTAATGCTTTGTTCTTTTCTTTAATATCCATTTCTTGATCTTTAGTAGATTTAACTACTTTTAGGTTACTTTTAGTCATTTTTTGCCTCTTTTTTTACGTTTTTTAACAGTCGAATCATGACTTAAATGTACACATTTTGTTCTCATTGGCAATATATTTATTAAATTAAGTAAAAAAGGCTTTAATTAATTAAGGTTTAAGTAATCACTATTCAGCAAGCCCACTGACTTTAACACTCTATATTGAGATAATAAGTAACCTCTTTCAGCTTCGGCTAAATTAATCTTTGCGTTAATGAGACTAGATCTTGATTGAAGGACATCAAAAGTTGATCTTCCAGAACCACTTTCATACTCAAAACTAATTCCTTCAGTTGCAATTTCTGCAGCTTTAACTTGGGTTTGTACTGCTTGTAAAAAACTACGTGAAGATTGTAAAGTTGACCACGCCGAAGTTACTGATTGAGTATTATTTCGTTGCGAATTTTCTAACAATAACTTCTTCATTCCTTTTGCTTGTAAATTTTTACTAACCGTAGATCTATCTTTTCCTCCAAATTGAAAGGGCCAAGATACTGTTGCTTGTAAAACGTCTTTTTCTCTTTCATCATATGTTGAGCTCAAATCTTCAGTGTAAGTTCTTTCTAATGAAATTTTAGCAGTAGGTGAAAGATCTGATCTAGCAATTTTTACATCAAGCTCTGATTGTCCATATTCAATTTCGGCAATTGTAAGCTCGGGACTTTTTTGTAAAGATATTTTTTTAGCTTCATCTAAGCTTGATGGCATAGTTAATTTAGTACTGTAAATCTTTTGTAATTTTTCATCGGCAGAAATTACTCCAATAATATTTTCATAATTTAACTTGCTAGTGACAATGTTATTTTGAGCTTCTATGTATCTCGCTTGAGCACCTGCGAGAGAAGATTGAGATTGAGCTAAATCTGATGCTGTTATTTGTCCTCTGCTTAATCTTGCATTATCTAATTCGAATTGTCTTTGAAGTAAATTAACATTTTCTTCATTAATATCTAATTTCTCATAAGCTAAAATTAATCCTGTATACGCTTCTATTGCTCTTAAAAATATTTCTTGTTCTTTTTTAACAAGTTTTGCTTCGGTTAAATCTAGACCTAATTTGCTTTTCTCATATTCAGTTTTCCTTCCACTGCCATCTAACAATGTTTGTTCAAGCTTTATAGAAGCCGATGCTGTATCAACATCTGTAACAGATGTATCCGCTCCTGCTTGAGTAGTAATTTCATTTGTTTCCTCGAAATTTTTCTTACCTGTTAAAGTTAATGTAGGGAATAAATCACTTTTAGATATATTAATTACTTCTCTTTGAATTTCTAAATTTTTTCTTTCTGCTTGAAGTTCCAAATTATTTTCAAAAGTTTGTTTTAAAGCATCTTTAAGTGTCGCTGAAAAACTACTTAGTGGAAAAACTACTATACAAAATATCGTTACGAGAATTTTTTTCATTTATTATATTTTATTGTCTTAATTTGATGATTGCTATTTAAATTTAAAATAATTTTAGAATATTTTGGAGCAAATTTAAACATGTTCTGTGTAATTCTTTGATAAGTTTGCATGAAATTAATCACATCTCCTTTGGTCATTATTTTATGACTAGATTTATTCTTAGTTTTTAACCATAGTTTGTGCTCCTGTTTTAATCTCCATTTTTGTAACAAACCGAAGTTTTTAGCTTTTAAATAAATTAAGCAATTTAACTGTGAGTACAATTTTTTATACTTAATTTTGAGGTTCTGATTTACATATTTTCTCCAAATAAGATTTTGGTCTTTAATTCTTTCAAGCGAATTGATTGGTTTTTTAAGTGTTTTATTAACTTCAGCTCTTGCACCAACACACCAACCTTCAAATATAATTACATCTGGCTGCTCTTTAATGTTGTACCAATTTTTTTTAGGTGATCGGTCATCAACTGCCTTGTTAAAACTAGGCAGTTTAATTGGTTTAAAGTTTTTGCTTTTTGATTTTTTAAAGAAATCCAACATAATTTTTACATCATGTGTTCCAGGTACCCCTCTTGTCATTAACATTGGATGAACTTTATTGGATAAAATAGATCTCTCTTTTCTTGTTTTATAAAAATCATCAATAGAAATTTTGAATACTTTTAATTTAAAATATTTTTCTAATATTATTTTAATAATTGAACTTATTGTTGTCTTACCAGTCCCCTGTCCTCCAGCTAAACCAACAAAATAAGGTTTTTTATTATTTGTTTTTTTTGCAATCCAGAAACATACTGGTATTAGAAAAGATTTTAGCATCTTGTCTTTGTTGCTAAATTTTTCTTTTGAGGTCTCTTGTGATTTAATAAATTTTAAACAATCACTTTTAACTTTTTTAAAACACTCAGCAGTAGATTGCATTAAACTTCTATTTTTCTTGATCCATTGGATGATTGAGACCATCAAATTGAACTATCTCTTTTATATCTTCAACTTTAACTTCATCGACACACCCTAAATTAAAACCAGTCATAGCTGGTGCACTTCTTGGATTATGATGAGTATAAATTCCACACTCTGTACAAAAGTAATGGTTGGCAACTTTAGTATGATATTGATAAAGTTTTAATTTATTTTCACCTTTTGTAACTTTAAAATCTTCATTTTTAACCATACCCATTGTTGCATTTTTTCTTTTACAAATAGAACAATTGCATCTTACAATCTTTACTAATTCGTTTACCGTAGTTTTAATCTCTGCTTCGATAGCACCACAATGACAATTTAATTTCATAATTCCCTCTAATTTATTTTAAATTTTTTTTTGCTGCAATCTTATTTCCATCCATATCTCGTATATAAGCATAATAATTACCATCACTTCTTACTCCTGGTGCACCTTCATCAACGGCTCCCTTAGACATTGCAATTTCATAAAATTTTTCTACTGCCTCTTTAGATTCTGCTAATAGTGTTATTTGTGTTCCATTGCCAAATGTTGCTGGCTCACCGTTTACAGGACTTGTTACATAGAATTGTGTTTTATCAGGATCACTCGAGTGAGCGTAACCAATATATTTTTCTGTGGTTACAGTTTTTTTTAATTTTAAAGGTTCTAGAATAGCATCATAGAACTCACTAGATTTTTTATAATCATTAGAGCCAACCATTACAAAATCTAAAATATTCATAACTAATCCAAAATTTATATATCTTAATAGTTAACTCAAACTATCTCTGGTTGAAGTTATCCACAAGCATACAAAATGTAGTTTGGATGTTCACGTTTTGATTCACTTTTGATTCAGTTACAGACTCAAAATACAACCTCTTGAGTGTATTCTATAAATGGTCTATAAATTAGAACAAAACAAGAACATGAAACTAACAATCCCTTATTATCTACATAAAGCAGGCGCTGGTTTTCCTTCTCCTGCAACAGATTATATCGAAGAAGATATTGATCTGAACATGCATTTAATAAGAAATGTTCCAGCAACTTTCATCATTAGAGTTCAGGGTAAATCCATGGTTGATGTTGGAATTAATGATGGTGACTTATTGGTGGTTGATAAAAGTTTAAAACCAAAAAACTTTTCAACTGTGATTGCCAATGTTCATGACGAGCTTGTAGTTAAAACTTTAGTTCAAGAACGAGATAAAAAATTTTTAACTTCTGGGTCTAAAGAATTTTCTGACAG
>CACJPA010000001.1 GCA_902595105.1 uncultured Pelagibacteraceae bacterium | reverse complement strand
ATGATTTTTTTTAGTGAAAAATTTATGTTTTATCATATTTTAGGCGCCTGTTTTATTGTAACAGGAATATTGTTATCAAATAAGAAAGTTAAAAATGCTTAAAGTTGCTATATTAGATGATTACCAAAATGTTTCTCAACAATTTGTTGATTTAGAAAAACTATCAGGAAAATATGAGTTTAAGATTTTCTGTGAACCTTTTGCAGACGAAGCAGATGCTATTGAACAATTAGCTGATTTTGAAGCTCTTTTGATAATGAGAGAAAGAACTCCAATCACAAAAAATCTTATTGATAACTTGAGTGATTTAAAGTTTGTTATCACTAGTGGTTTAAGAAATAGATCAATAGATTTAGAAGCTGCTAAAAAAAGAAAAATTATAGTTTGTGGAACAGATATCAACATTAACCCTACACCAGAACTTACTTGGGCATTAATTCTTGGTTTGGCAAGAAATTTTAAAGAAGAGTTTGATAATATGTATCAAGGATACTGGCAAACTACTATTGGTATTGAGTTAAAAGGAAAAATATTAGGATTAATTGGATTGGGTAGAGTAGGAAGTGAAGTTGCAAAAATTGGAAAAGCTTTTGGAATGCAAGTTATGGCTTGGAGTGAAAATTTAAGTCTTGATAAATGCAAAGAGCTAGATGTATTGCCTTGTAGCAAAGATGATTTGATTAAGAACTCAGACGTTTTATCTATTCATGTACAAGGTGGGGAAAGATACAAAGATTGTATAACATTAAAAGAGTTAGACAATATGAAGAAGACAGCTTTTTTAATCAACACTTCAAGAGGACCAATTGTTAATGAAGATGATTTAATCATTGCATTATCAACCAATGTAATTGCTGGGGCTGGCATTGATGTATATGAAAAGGAACCTTTGCCTGAAAATAATAAATTAAGATTTTTACCTAACGCTCTGTTAACTCCACACATAGGATATGTAACAGCAGAAAATTATAGTATTTTTTACAACCAAATGATCGAGGGATTAGAGGCTTGTGTTGATGGAAAGCCAATTAGAGTTTTAGAGTAACCATGGAGTTACCAGTTATAAATCATGAAAATTATTTTGCAAAAATTGGAGATGATCATAAATTTCCAATAAATAAATTTAGCGAACTTGCAAATTATTTAATCAAAAAAAATGTAGTCAAAAAGTTCCACAAACCTTATCCATGTTCATTCGAAACTCTAAAATTTGCTCATTCAGAAAAATATATAAGAGATATCAAAAACAAAACTTTAGACAAAGACGGTGTAAAAAAAATAGGTTTTCCTTTAGTAGATAGTGTTGTTGAGAGATCTTTAGTTGCAACAGGTGGAACTGTTTTGGCATCAAAACTTGCAATTAATTATGGAATTTCTTGTAATACAGCTGGAGGGAGCCACCATGCTAATTATGATGGTGGTGCTGGTTACTGTGTTTTTAATGATGTGGCAGTCGCCGCTCATTATTTGCTAAACAGAGGTTTGGCAAATAGAATTTTAATTGTAGACCTTGATGTACATCAAGGGAACGGAAATTCAGACATTTTTAAAGAAAATAGAAATGTTTTTACATTTAGCATGCATTCCAAAACCAATTATCCTGCAAAAAAATCTATTAGCGATTTAGATGTAGAGCTAGAGGATAATATGGAAGATGACACCTATATCAAAACATTAAAACACTATTTAACAGAGTTAAATCAAGAAAATTTTGATTTTGTTTTTTATATAGCGGGAGTAGATATTCATTTTAATGATCGATTAGGAAAATTAAAAATTTCTGATCAAGGTGTAAAGTTGAGAGATGAGCTTGTTGTAGAAAACTTTTACTCAAAAAGGATACCTTTTTGTGGCGTTTTGGGCGGAGGGTACAATAAAGATTTTGAAAAATTAGTAGAATTACACTCATTGTTGCATCAAACTTGTGCTAAATATATTTAATCATGACAAAAAAAATTAATTCTAAGTTAACATCCGAACAAAAATTAATTTTGTTTGAGGAAGGTACAGAACTTGCTGGATCAAGTGAACTTAATCATGAAAAAAGAGAAGGAAGTTTTCATTGTGCAAACTGTGGCGAAAAATTATTTGATTCAAATACTAAATATGAAAGTGGATCTGGATGGCCATCTTTTTATGAGTCTTTGCCAGATGTATTTGAAACAAAAACAGATTATCATTTAGGCTATGGTAGAACAGAATATCATTGTAAAAAATGTGGTGGTCATCATGGACATATATTTGATGATGGTCCTGAACCAACAGGAAAAAGATATTGTAACAATGGTGTTTGTTTAATATTTAAGCCAAAGACGTATTTAAAATAGTTATTGTAGATTGGTTTATTTTTTAATAAGCTAAATTATGAAAAATATACTAATTTTTGTATTTTCATTATTTGTGTTTACAACATCAAGCGCTGATACCTCAAAAGTAAAAGATAAAATTTTTGGTTCGTTAGAAAGTTTTTTGGATGGAAATTTTGAAGACACAGATTTTTCAATAAAATCTAAAGAAGGTAACAAGCCAGAAATAAGTATCCAAACATTTAAACCGTTAAAAGATACCGATGATGGATTAACTTTTTTTCAAGGTTCTTTTTTTACTCATGATGGAGATAGAGAAACTTTAAATTTGGGTTTTGGAAAAAGAGTATTTAATGATGATAAAAGTTTTATATTTGGTTTAAATGCATTTTATGATCATGAGTTAGATTATGATCATCAAAGAGGTAGTTTAGGCGGAGAAATAAAGTCATCTATTCTTGAATTAAATACAAATCGTTATTTTGCAATATCTGAGGAAAAAACTGGAAAAAAAGATGTTAAGGAAGAAGTTGCTGATGGATATGATTTAGAATTAGGAGCTCACGTTCCGTATATACCTAGTGCTAAGGTTTTTGCTAAAATATTTGAATATGAAATTCCAGGAGGTGCTGATTTTGAGGGTATGGAATATTCTTCAAATATTGGTATCCCAAATTCTCCAATAAACTTTGAGTTAGGTCGGAAGGAATTTGGGAATTCAAGTTATGATGATCAATGGTTTTTTAAGATAACATTTAATTCAAGTAGAGTTAACAAAAATACTGCTTTTGTAAGCGATGAAGCTTTTGAGAGAATATCAATGGAAGATAAGAAGTATGATAAAGTAAGAAGAGAAAACTTAATTGTGAAATCAAAAAGTTTTTCTGTAAAAGCTGGAGGATTTTGATATGAAAATTTTAAAAAGTTTATCATTTTTGCTTTTTTTCTTTATTATATTTGAAATAGTAAATTTGAACAAAGTTGAAGCTGCAGCTTGTACAGTGACTGACGGTGTTTATTCTGAAGCTGAAATAAAGAGTGGTTGTGAAGCTACGCCTGATGAATATGAAATTGTTATTTATAAAATGTATCTTTGCACAAGTGCACCTACTATACCTACAACTTCGGCAATAGTGGTATTAACAAATTGCAGTCAAGTTTTTAATAATGCATCAGGTGCTACCGCTTCAGTTTCAGGAACAGACGCAGATGTAACTTTAATAGGGACTTACACTAAACCACCTGTAGGAACTTATACTCATGGATATGCAATGATGGATAATACTTTTGGTATTACTGCTTCGATTAAAATTGACGGTTCAATGGATGGTGTATCAAGTGGGTCAGGAGTATTTTGTGGTACAGTTGCAGGTTCTGGTAATCATACTAAAGCATCTGGTTCCCACAGTAACAATTCAGTTTGTTCTTCTACTGCAGTTACAGGAGGAAAATTTACTGAGACTTTAACACACTTCGGAGGTTCAGGTGATGATTGGACAAGGATAGCAACAGCTAACAACATCAACGGTACTACTGCATCTGTACAAGGAATTTTAGTTGATAGCAATGGCCACTTAGCTTCTACAGAAGGCGAGGTAGATAAGCTAGAAGGATTAGTTTCATTTGCTGACTCGATTACAGTGACAGCAGATACAACTTCTTTAACTATGAGTTTTAATTTAGGTGAGGGAATGTCATTAAATTCTGGAGGTGCAGACAAAATTCACATGGGAAGCGGTCCTTTTCAAGCAATAATGTCAGCAAATTAATAATATTTATTTTAAAAGATCTTGAAGTTTATTTTCTTTTTCTAATACTCTTACTTCGTCATAACCACCAATATGCTCTTCATCAAAAAAAATCTGAGGAATTGTTCTTTTACCATTAGCCTTTTTAATCATTTCATCCATTGCTCCAGCAACTTTTGAAATATCAATTTCATTATAAGGAGCGTTATTTCTCGCTAATAATCTTTTTGCAGCTTCACAATAGTTGCATAGTGGTCCCGTATACATGGTAATTTTTTTCATGACTTATAAATAGTCACCTTTTTTAATTTTACTAGTGATTTCTTTTCTAGAATATTCAAATTTTTTTCTATGTTTAATGCTTTTTTGATTTACTCTTTTTCTCCATAATCTGAAAGAGGAAGGTTTTAAAGATCTCCTCATAATTTTGATTACATCAGATTCTCGCTTTCCTGTTTTTTTCTCAATTTCTTCAAAAGTTATCCGGTCGGCCCACGCTGCCCAAATTATCCAGTCTGGGTCATCAATACTAGGCTCAGGATTTTTAACCTTGGTTACAGGGGTGTGACCTTTTTTTTTCATAAATCCTTTATATTTGAAAAAAATATTTAATGCATTTTTTTTACCCTCTGATATTATCATTTAGATAGTCCTTCTTAGCCATCTTTAGCTCCCGGTTTTTAAGGACTATCTTCTCTTTACAAATATGCTTCCTCTAGAATTTATACTCTACTTACAAATCATCATTTTTTTGTTTATTACACCAGGTACTCCAAGAATAGTTATAATTTCTTATTCAATGAATTATGGTGTTGGAAAATGTGTTTGGTCAGCGCTTGGAGATGTTACTGCAAATTTAATTCAAGCGACTTTAGTAATATTTGTAATAGGTTCTTTTTTTTCAGAAAATTCAGTAATTCTAAATATTTTCAAATGGATTGGAGTTATTTACATTTTATATCTTGCTTATGATATTTATAAGTCCCGCCCAAAAAATTTAAAAGATAAGGAAGAAATCACAAAAAGTAATTTATCTTTTTTTAGAGATGGGTTTTTAGTTGCAGGAACTAGCCCTAAAGCATGGATGTTTTTTCCTTTTATATTTCCACAATTTATTGATTTTAGCTCTAATCTTCTAGGTCAATTCACAATTTTAATTACAACTTACATTGTATTAGATTTTTTATCTTTGATTGGTTATGCAATACTTGCACAAAAATTGATTAAATGGATAACAGCAAATCCTAAAACGATTAATACAATTTCAGCGAGTGTTTTAGTAATTATTGCAGGAATTATTGTTATTACACAACAATATTAAACCTAAACTAAGTCTTTATTGCCACTTGCATTGTATGCAATTTATTTATTTAATTAATTTTAAATTAATTAATTAAAGAGGAAATAAAATGAAGTTAAATAAAATAATTTTAAGTTTTGTTTCTGCATTAGTAATTTTATTTTCAACTTCTGTTGCATCTTTTGCAAAGGTAGTTGGTGACAAAATTATTTTAGGTGCCGCAATTTCCTTAACTGGAAAATACTCATCTAATGGTGTTCATACTCAAAATGGTTATAACATGGCCGTTGACAGAATTAACAGCATGGGTGGTGTTAAAGTTGGTGGAAAAACTTATAAGTTTGACATTATTTATTACGATGATGAATCAAACCCTAAGAGAGCTGCACAGCTTGCAGAAAGATTAATATCACAAGACGGTGTTGAGTTTATGCTTGGTCCTTACAGTTCTGGTTTAACTAAAGCAATTGCTCCAGTAACTGAGAAATATGGTGTTCCAATGGTTGAAGCAAATGGTGCTTCTAGATCTTTGTTTACCAAAGGTTACAAATATCTATTTGCGGTATTAGCTCCAGCAAACTTATATCTTGATGTAGCAATTGAGACAGCAGTTGAGTTAAATGGCGGAAAAGGTGTTAGAATTGCCCAAGCTTTTGAACAAGATGCTTTTTCACAGGATGTTAGATTAGGTATCTTAGATGCTGCAGAAAGAACTGGTTCGAAGATCATTATTGATGACAAACTGCCTAAAGAGTTAAATGATATGGCTGCAACTTTGGTTAAAGTGAAACAAATGAAACCAGATGTTCTTGTTGTATCAGGTCACACTAAAGGCGCATTAACTGCTATCAGACAAATTGCTGAGATGAAAGTTGATGTTCCAATGTTAGCGATGACGCACTGTGATGCTGCAAAATTATCAAAACAACACGGTAAAAACTCTCAGTATGCACTTTGCGCTTCTCAATGGCATAAATCTTTAACTTACAAAGATGATTTCTTTAAAGATGGGATGACTTATGCTGCAGACTTTGAGAAAGAGTTTGGATATGATCCACCATACCAATCTGCAGAATCTTCAGCTGCATTATTAGTATTCAAAGATGCATTTGAAAGAGCTAATTCTTTCGATCAAAAGAAAGTAAGAGATGCTCTTGCGGCTACTAACATGCAAACATTCTATGGAAATATTAAATTTGCACCTGGCGGTCAGAACGTTGATAAGCCAATGGTACTTTTCCAAGTAATGTGTGATGCTGCTGGCAAGTGTGAAAACAAAGTTGTTGCTCCATTAAAGTGGGCATCAGCTAAGTTAATTCACCCAGTGCCTAAGTGGTCTGAAAGATAAAAATTAAAAATTGAGCCCCCTAGTAATAGGGGGCTTTTTTTTATATAAACCAAAAAAAGTTTTTATGGATTTTCTTGTATTTCAATACCCAATGATAACTGTTCAAGCATGCTTGGATGGAATTCTTTTAGGAGTATTATTTGCATTAATTGCATATGGCATGGCGCTTCAATGGGGTGTTATGAACATCATTAATATTGCTCAAGGAGATCTAGTAATTTTAGGAGGATACATTGCTTATTTTATGTATCTTTATGGCATTCACCCAGCGTGGGGAGTGATTGTTGCTCCAATCATAATGTATTTCGTAGGAATTGCGATTTACAAACTAGTTATTAACAAAGTAGTAGATAGAGATTTATTCATCTCAATTTTAGCAACTTTTGGAATAAGCATTTTGTTTATGCAATTAATGAACTTTGCATTTGGTGCTGATGTCGTTTTGGCAAACTCAGGCTATGGAACAACCATGTTGTTTGATAACAATGTTGTTCTTCCAAATTCGAAAATATTTTCAGCATTTATAAGCATTTTATTCGCAGTTTGCTTAGTGATTTATATGAAAAAATCTAAACTTGGCCGAGCCATTAGAGCTACAGCTCAAAATGCTAGAGCTGCAAAGATCTTAGGTGTTGATACAGAAAAAGTTTATGCTGCAACATTTGGAATTAATGCTGCCCTTTGCGGTGTTGCTGGAGCTTTAATTTCAATAACATTTACTATCCATCCCTATATGGGTCTACCTTATACAATCAGATCTTTTATGATTGTAATTGTTGCAGGATTAGGAAATTTACCAGGTGTTGCAATGTCAGGTATGGGACTAGGAGTTTTTGAGGAATTTGCAGATTATATTTTGGGTACAGAATTTAGAATTGGTTCAGTGTTTTTATTATTAGTTTTAATATTAGTTTATAGAAGATTTAAACTTTCTAGAAAAAGAGAGTATCTAAAATGAGAAAAGTTAAAATTAATGATAATCATGGGAAATCTATTGAAGTTGACATAGATCAATTTAAAAAACATTTAGATGAATATCATTCCACAGGATCAAGTGTTCATGATGAAGATGGTCATTACTTTACAGTAGATCAGAATTTTAGAGATAAAATCAAGAGCTTATATGAACAAGAATAATTTAATACTATACATAGGTATATTAATTTTTGGATTAGCAGCTCCCTATATATTCCCTGCATTTAAAGTGCAATTATCGATACTTTGTATTTTAATTGTGCTTGCAATCACCTGGAATATTCAAGGAGGTGAAATGGGCTATAATACATTTGGAAATATTTTGTTTTATGGATTGGGAATGTATTTATGTGCCTCAGTCCAGGTTGGAATGTTTTTTCCATTAGCTGAATGGACTGAAAGTGGTGGTGAAAAAACTTTTGTTCACACACCAGCTCAATTTTTTCAAGGAATGGCAGCTGGACTAGTAGTTGCTGCAATTGTACCAACAATAGTTGCTGGTTTAATTGGATATGCAATTTTAGGTTTAAGGGGTCATTACTTTGCTATCTGTACTCTTGGATTAGGTGTAGCAGCTGGAGAAATTTCGGGAGGAATTGAAATCATTGGTGCAGGACAAGGTTTTACTACTCCACCTTTTCCTAATGTAGGAAGTTTAGAGGCGAGAGGAGAGTTCTTTTATTTTTTAAGCTTCTTAGTTTTGGTACTAACATTCATTGCAGTCAAAGCAATTTATACTACTAGATTTAAATTAATCTTAAATGCAATTAGAGATAATGAGGATAAAGCAGAAGCCATGGGAATAGAGACCATGAAATATAAAATAATTGGTTGGATGATATCTGCCTTCTTCTGTGGTTTAGCCGGAGGAATTATGGGTGGCTTGGTCGGATACATAGACTCCACTGATGTAGCATTTGATGGAAGAGAAATGGGCGTGTTTATGGTTTTAATGGCAATATTAGGTGGCAAAGGAACTTTATGGGGACCAGTTATTGGTGCAACAGTATTTCATATATTTAAAGAGGGTTTTTGGACTTTCTTCTTAGGATGGCAGTATGTAGCTCTTGGAGTTTTAATTGTAGTAATTGTTATTTATTTTCCAGAGGGAATTATGGGATGGTTAAGAGAAAAATATCCTGAGAGATTTGGTGAAGTTGTAGATGAAGCAGACCGAAAGGCGCAGGTAGAGATAAAATGAGTATTCTTGAAGTAAATAATGTCAGCAAATCTTTTGGAGGAGTAAAAGCTAATGTTGATATTTCTATGTCAGTTGAGAAAGGAAAAATTGTTGGTCTTATTGGTCCAAATGGCTCTGGAAAAACAACATTATTCAATTCAATTGTTGGAACTTATCCAATTGACCAAGGCTCAATTAAGTTTAATGGAAAAGAAGTTTCTGAATTGCCAGTTCCGGTTATTGCAAAATTAGGTTTATTAAGAACATTTCAACAAACAAGAATTTATGGAAAATTAAATTGTATAGACAACATGCTTATCAGTCACAAAGGAAGTGATGAAAGTATGTTTAAATTATTTTCAAAAATACCCCATGAATTAACAGAAAAAGCAGAAAATTTATTGAATTTTGTTGGATTATATCAAAAGAGAAAACTTAGAGCAGGAGATTTATCTTTTGGTCAGCAAAAATTATTAGAACTGGCAATGGCATTGATGAATGAACCAGAGATGCTACTGTTAGATGAGCCTACAGCTGGAATTAATCCAACCTTAATTAATGGAATTATAGATAGATTAATTAAAGTAAACCAAGATTTTGGAATTACTTTATTAGTCATTGAACACAACATGAGAGTAATAATGCAATTAGCAGAAAATATTTTTTGTCTAGCTCATGGTAAGATGTTGGCAAACGGATCACCAGATGAAATTAAAAACGATAAGCGAGTTGTCGACGCATATTTAGGAGCGCAATAATGTCAAATCAATATGAAGTTTTAGGTAAAGCGCCAACACCAGAAGATTTAAAAAAGCTTTCTCCAGATGAAATACATTTAACAATTAAAAATTTAAATGCTGGATATGGAAAAATGGAAATTCTGCATAATTTTGACTTGTTTGTAAATAAGGCTCAATCATTATGTTTGATTGGACCGAATGGAGCAGGTAAATCTACAATACTCCATTCGATATATGGGTTTACAAATATTTTTTCAGGTCAAATAGAAATAGATGGTAAAGAAATTACAAATCTAACACCAGCTGAAAAATTAAAGTCAGTTGGAATTGCATATATTTTACAAGACAACTCTGTCTTTCCAGATATGACAGTAGAGGAAAACTTACTGATGGGTGGTTACATAAAAGATAAAACAGAGGAGTCTTTTGAGGAAGCAGAGAGAATATTAGAAAAATATGAAAGGCTAAGAAATAGAAGAAGCCAACCCGCAAAAGTATTATCTGGTGGAGAAAGAAGATTATTAGAAATATCAAGAGCTTTAGTGATGAAACCATCAGTATTACTTGTTGATGAGCCTTCAATTGGTTTGGAACCAAGATATATAGATATGGTTTTTGAAATTTTAGGAGATCTTCAACAAAATGAAAAAAAAACAATCATTCTAGTTGAGCAAAATGCCAAAAAAGGATTGGAGTTTGCAGATATAGGATACGTTTTAGTATCAGGGCAGACTGCAATAGCAGGTAAAGGAGACGATTTACTTCAAAACCCTGATGTTGGTAGACTGTTCCTAGGTGGATAATGATCAATAAAAATTTTTTCCTCAAAGGATATAGATCTATATTTACGCACGACAGTCCTGCAATTGCTCTCACTTGTTGTTTTATAGCTATTGGAGCTCTATTTAAAAATTTAGGTTTTAATATTCAGGAAAGCATTTTTTCAACTGTTTTAACTTATGCTTTACCAGGCTCATTAATAATGGCTGAGTCCATGTTAATTGGAGCATCTTTGTTAAATATTTTTTTGGCGGTTTGGTTTGTTAACGCAAGACTTTACCCTATGGCTGTATCCTTATTCCCGTTAATGATGCACAAAAGTCAACCTAAGTGGAAGTATTACTTTTCTTGTCATTTCATTGCTGTTTCTGCTTGGCTAATCATGAAAAGTAATTACAAAAAAATTCCAAAAGAGTACAGAATTGATTATTGGATTGGTATTGGAAGTGCAACTGTAAGTGTATCGGTTATTGGAACATTTATAGGTTTCTCTTTTTCAGAGTATTTGAATAAAGATATGATGATAGGATTAGCAATTCTTAATCCAGTTTATTTTTTATGCATGATGGTTGGGGCATCTAAGACTATACCGGTAACTCTATCAGTTTTGCTTGGAACTATATTGGGACCAATTATTTATTTATTTTCACCAGAGTGGTCAATTTTGTTAGCAGGCGTAATTGGTGGAACCATAGCCTATCTAGTAGGAGAGCACAGTGTCAGCTAACATTGTTTACGCAATCCTTGTTACGTCCCTAGCAACATTTCTGTCTAGATTTTTGGGAGCTCTTACATCTGAAGGTATAAAAGAAACCTCTAAACTTTTTAAGTGGTTTAATTGTTTAGCTTATGCAACATTAGCAGCACTAATAGCTAGAACTATAATTTTTCCTGCTGGTGTTTTGGTAGATGCTAGTTATTCAAGTAGATTTCTTGTTGTATTGTTATCTTTAGTAGTTTTTTTTATTTCAAAGAAAAACTTTGTTTATCCTACAATTTTCTCAGCTATTTGTATGGCAATACTTAATAATTATATCTGATTAGATTGATTTATAAAATGAGGTAAAATAAAATTTAGAATGCAAAAAATTACTGGTATAGATATTCAAGAGCACGACCAATCGAATAGAATTGTAAAGATTAGTTTAGAAAATGACATTATAGATAAATTAATTTTTCCTTTTAACAAATTTGATTTAACAGCATTAGAGCTAAAACCATTTACAAGATTTACTTTAGCAAAAAGTTTAGACGATTTAACAAATAATAAATTAAGTGAATTAATGAATTCAATCATTAGAGATAGATCGACCGGTTGTTTTATAATAGGACCAAAAAATATATCTGCAAAAATAAATGATACTTTTTTAGTTAAGTTATCAACTGCAATAGCTCATCTTATTGGCGTACCAAATCATGATGCAATGGCAGGAAAATATTATGCTCGTTTTCATGTAAAACACGAGGATACAAGCGACTCATATTTAAGAAAGGCTTATAGAAATATGGATCTTCATACAGATGGAACTTATGTGAAGGATATTACAGATTGGTTAATAATGACAAAAATTGATGAACAAAATGTTGAAGGTGGTGAAACTGCAATGTTACACCTTGATGATTGGGAACATTGTGAGGACTTGTTTAACGATCCAGTAGGAAAGCAGAATTTTGTTTGGGGATCACCAAAAAGTAAAAATATTGATTATAAAGTTGAACACCCTGTTTTTTCTGCTGATAATGAAGGTAGACCAACAATATCTTATATAGATCAATTTCCTGAACCTCAAAATATGGAACAAGGAAATTTTTTACAAAGATTATCTGATGGACTAGAGGAGAGTAAAAATAAAATAATAACAAAATTGCCTGTTGGATACTCTGTCATTGCAAATAATTATTTCTGGCTACATGGTAGAAAGCCGTTCAAAGAAAATAAGGAATTAAGCAGAGAATTGCTCAGAATTAGAGGTTCTTTTTTTGTTAATTAATTCAATATAATCAATATAAAGTAACCGAAATTATGATTTTAGGTTTTATCGGGACAGGAAAAATTGCATCTTCAGTAATTACTGGAATATGTAAATCAAATATTTCATATAAAAAAATAATTATTTCACCAAGAAATAAAAAAATAGCACAAGGTTTAAAAAGAAAGTTTAAAAAAATATTTATTGCTAAAGATAATCAACAAATTGTGGATCAGTCTCATTGGGTATTTTTATCTGTGACGCCAACTGTTGGTGGAAAAATTATAAAAGATTTAAAATTTAAATCTAAACAAACCATTGTTAGCTTTATCTCGACTATAACTTTGTCACAATTAAAAAAAGCAATTAAAGTAAAAGCAAAAATTGTAAGGGCAATACCTTTACCTCCAATTTCATTAAAAAAAGGTCCTGTACCCATTTGTCCTCCTAATCCCAAAGTAAAAGCATTTTTCAATAATTTAGGAACAACAGTAGAAATTAAAAATGAAAAATCTTCTATTAATTTTTGGTCAACTTCAGGAATGATGGCACCTTTTTATGAAGTATTGAGAGTGATGACTGATTGGTTGGTTAAAAGAGGAGTTAAAAGAAATAATGCTCAAAAATATATCACATCTTTGTTTTTGGCTTTGTCTCAAGATGCTGTAGAAAATTCAAAAGAAAATTTAAAAAATTTAGTTAAAGAATCTCAAACACCTAAAGGATTAAATGAACAAGGTGTAAAAGAATTGACTAAAGCTGGATTTTATAAATCTTTAGAAAAAACGTTAAATAGTATTCATCGAAGATTAAATAAATAAATCTAATGTCTGAAAATATTTTAGAGATAAATAATTTAAGTAAATATTTTGGTGGATTAGCTGCTGTTTCAGATTGTTCAATTAAAGTGAAAAGAGGAACAATTACAGGAATCATTGGACCTAATGGATCTGGTAAAACAACTTTATTTAATTTAATCGCTGGAAATTTAAAATCATCAGGTGGAAGTGTAACTTTTGATGAGGAAAATATTACTGATGTTCCATCTTATGAATTATTTTCTAAAGGTTTGTTAAGAACATTTCAAATTGCACATGAGTTTTCAAATTTATCTGTTTTAGAAAATTTAATGATGGTGCCTGGAAATCAATCTGGGGAAAAAATAATGACTGCATTATTTAAACCAGGTTTAGTTGCGAAAGAAGAAGCTGTCGTTAAAGAAAAAGCAAAAGAAGTTGTTGAATTTTTAAATCTAGGACATCTATCCAACGAGCTTGCTGGAAATCTTTCTGGTGGTCAAAAGAAATTATTAGAACTTGGAAGAACTATGATGGTTGACGCAAAATTAGTACTATTAGATGAGGTAGGGGCTGGTGTAAATAGAACTTTGTTAAAAGATCTTGGAACTGCAATAGAAAAGCTAAATAAAGAAAAAGGTTATACTTTTTGTATGATTGAACATGATATGGATTTTATTGGAAGATTGTGTGATCCAGTTATTGTAATGGCCGAGGGATCAGTATTATTTGAAGGAAGTGTTGAAGACGCTAAAAGAGATGAAAAGGTTATTGAAAGTTATCTAGGCAGAGGATCAAAATTAAAGGATACAAATTAATGGCATTTTTTGAAGGAATAGAAATGACAGGTGGTTATGGTAATGGTCCTGATATCATCAGCTCTTGTTCAGTAAGTGTAAATAAGGGTGAAATAGTTTCTATTCTAGGTCCCAATGGTGCTGGCAAATCAACTGCTATGAAAGCAATGTTAGGTTTGCTCAATTTAAAATCAGGATCAGTAAAAATTGATGGCAAGGATATTTCAAAATTATCTCCTCAAGACAGAGTTAAACAAGGTATTTCTTTTGTGCCTCAGACTAAAAATGTTTTTGCAGGTATGACTGTTGAAGAAAATTTAGAAATGGGTGCATTTCTTGTTGAGGATGAAATCAAAAATATAATTGAGGAAATTTATGAACTGTTTCCAATTTTAAGAGAAAAAAGAAATCAAATGGTTGGTGAACTTTCGGGTGGTCAAAGACAACAAGTTGCTCTTGGTCGAGCTTTAATGATTAGACCTACAGTTTTAATGTTAGACGAGCCAACTGCTGGTGTATCACCAATTGTGATGGACGAATTATTTGATCACATTGTAAAAGTAAAAAGAACAAACGTTGCAATCTTAATGGTAGAGCAAAATGCAAAACAAGCATTAAGCATTTCAGATAGGGGCTACGTTCTGGTTACTGGAGAAAATCGTTATTCAGGAACTGGAAAAGAATTATTAGACGATCCAAGAGTAAGAAGCTCTTTTTTAGGAGGGTAATATGGATTTTGTAAATGCAATAATTCTTTTATTAAATTATATTTTCATTCCTGCATTAACTTATGGTTCTCAGTTAGCACTGGGTGCAATATTTGTAACACTGATCTATGGAATTTTACGATTTGCAAACTTTGCAACTGGTGACATGATGTCTTTTGGAACCATGGCAACGATTTTATTTACATGGTATTTTCAATCATTAGGAGTCTCTTTAGGTGTTTTACCAACTGCTTTATTAGCTATCCCATTTGGAATAATTTTTATGATTCTTTACATGCTTCTGATAGATAAATTTGTCTTCAAATATTATAGACATCAGAAAAGCCCCCCAGTTCAATTTGCAATGGTAAGTATAGGTGTAATGTTTGTAACTCAAGCTGTAGTAAGAATAATAATTGGACCTGCTGATAGAAGATTTTTTGATGGAGAAAAATTTATTATTAAAGCAAGAGAATTTAAAGAGATGACGGGTTTAAATGAGGGGCTTGCATTAAAATCAACTCAAGTAATAACTATTTTTGTAACAATAGTTTTAGTTTCTTTATTGTTTTGGTTTTTAAATAGAACAAAAACTGGAAAAAGCATGAAAGCTTATTCTGACAATGAAGATCTTGCTTTATTATCAGGAATTGATCCAAAAAAAATAGTTTTAGTTACATGGGTAATTGCTGGAATTTTAGCAACTATTGGTGGCGCTTTGTACGGTTTAGATAAAAGTTTTAAACCTTTCACTTATTTTAATAACATGCTTCCAATTTTTGCTGCAGCAATTGTAGGTGGAATTGGTAATCCTTTTGGCGCATTTTTGGGTGGTTATGTGATTGCTTTTTCTGAAATTTTATTAACATACGCATATAAGAAATTTTTTATATATGTTTTACCAGAAAGTATGGAGCCAGAAGGTTTAGTTCAATTACTTTCGACAGATTATAAATTTGCAGTTTCATTTTCAATCTTGGTGATTGTTTTGCTTTATAGACCTTCAGGAATATTTAAAGGAAAAGTATTGTGAGAAAAAATTTAAACGTCATTGCAGCATACAGTATCATGATGGTTTTAATTCTATTAGTTGGAATTTTTCAATCATGGAATATTGCATTATCAATATTTAATCTTTGCTTAATTTCAGCAGTCATGACCATGGGTGCAAATATTCAATGGGGTTATGCTGGTTTAATTAATTTTGGAATTATGGGTTATACAGCTTTAGGTGGTTTAGCTGCAGTATTGATATCTGTCGATCCGGTTCAAGAAGCCTGGAGGGCAGGAGGTTTTGATATTTTAATGGCTTTATGGCTCATAGTAGTAATGGTATTAGTTATAAGGTTCATCTTAAAAAGATTTGAAAAATCAAAAATTAGAACATACAGCATAGCTGCAATTATAATTTCAGGTATTTTACTTATTAGATTCTCTGCAGAACCAGGTATAGAAGCTATTGAAGCAGTTGATCCTGCTAAAACTGGTTTCCTAGGAGGATTTGGATTACCAATTGTATTTTCTTGGATAGTAGGTGCTCTTTTTGCTGGTGGTTTAGCTTTTATAGTTGGAAAAGTTGCGCTTGGTCTTAGAGCAGACTATTTAGCTATTGCTACTCTTCTTATCTCCGAAATTGTTATTGCGATTATTAAACACGAAGATTGGCTCACAAGAGGGGTCAAAAACGTTATTGGACTAAAAAGACCTGCACCTTATGAAGTAGATCTTCAAACTACTGATTGGTTTATTAAATTAGTTGAAAAGTTTAATTCAGGAAAATTAAGTGTAATTGAAAATTTAGCTGATCGTCAAGCTGCTTTAAACCAACTTGTTATTGAAGGTTCATCAGTATTTGTAAAACTGTGTTATTCAGGATTATTCTTAGTAGTAGTAATTATTCTTTTAATTTTAACTCAAAAAGCTCTTTATTCTCCTTGGGGAAGAATGATGAGAGCAATAAGAGATAATGAAGAGGCAGCAAATGCTATGGGTAAAAATGTTGTTAAACAACATTTATTAATTTTTATTTTAGGATCAGCAATTGTTGGTATTGCAGGAGCAATGTTGGTTACTCAGGATGGATTATTTACACCAGGAAGTTATAGACCTATGAGATATACTTTTTTGATCTGGGTGATGGTAATTGTTGGAGGAAGTGGAAATAATTTTGGAGCAATTTTAGGAGGATTTGTTGTTTGGTTTTTATGGATTGAAGCGGCACCAATATCATTATTCTTAATAAACTTTTTCACTGCTGGAATTCCTGAAACAAATGCACTTAAAGCTCATTTAATTGAAAGCGTTCCTTATTTCAGATTTTTACTGATGGGATTAGGATTGTTGTTTATAATGAGGTATAGACCCAAAGGTATACTTCCTGAAAAAATAGAAATAAAGTAAACGTAATGAAATATATTATATTAGGTGCTGCTGTTGCTTGGGCTTTGTATATGGCTGATAAGTATTTATTCTTTTAATGAATAAAAATCTTTCGTTACTTATATTAAGCCAGATTTTTGCTTTTACAGCTGCCCCAGTCACCGTTTTTTTAAGTGGTATAATTGGTTCAAAATTTAGTCCAATAAAATCTTTAGCAACTCTTCCAATGGCTTTGTCAGTAGTAGGAATTGCATTATTTGCTTTTTTTGCTGCAAAGTTAATGAGTATAATTGGACGAAAATTAGGATTTATTTATGCATCAATAGGTACATGTTTTGCATCTCTTTTAACTGCATACTCTATAATAGTAGAAAGCTTTGTCTTATATAATTTAGGATGTTTTTTAATTGGTGGAGGAATAGCTTTTAGTCATCAATATCGTTTTGCAGCAGTCGAGGTTGTGGATAAGGACTATGCACCAAAAGCAATTTCTATTATTTTGTTAGCGGGAATAGGTTCAGCATTTATTGGTCCAAACGTTGCAAATATTTCTAAAGGACTTATCTCAAATCATATGTATGCAGGTTCTTATTTTGCTCTTGCAGCATTATCTATTTCATCAACAATATTTTTATTTTTTTTTCAGGAACCTATAAAGACATCAAACAATCAATATAAAACTGGAAGAAGTTTTTTCGAACTTATGTCACAACCAAGATTTCTACAGGCACTTGTAGCGTCAGCTTTTGCCTATGCTGTTATGACTTTTTTAATGACAGCCACACCTATAAGTATGCATTTGATGGAGAAAATAAGTTTGTCCAAGACTGGATTAGTCATTCAGCTTCATATAGCAGCAATGTTTTTACCTTCTCTAGTTACTGGAAATTTAATTAAAAGGTTTGGTCATAGTAAAATTATGTATATGGGAGTTTTATTGTTTTTAGTCACAATTATTACTAGTTTATTTGAACAAAACTTTATTAATTATTTGATTGCTCTTATTTTTCTGGGGTTAGGGTGGAATTTTTTATTCATTTCAGGAACAAGTTTACTTGTTTTGTGTTACAGAGAAGAAGAAAAATTTAGAGCTCAAGGGTATAATGATTTGATCGTTTATACTATACAAGCAGCAGCGAGTTTGTCTGCCGGGGTGTTTCTAAGCTTAACTAGCTGGAAAACTATGAATTTAGTATGTTTGATTTTTCTAATTATCATAGCTCTATCTACTATAAGAGCTGATCTAAAAAAAAACCCCAGCAATTAAATTACTGGGGTTTTTTGAATTAAGATAAAAAATTATCTTTGTTTTTTAGTTTTGAATTTTCCACCTTTAACTTCTTGTTCTAAGAAAGAACCTTCTGCTTCACCAACACTAGTAAAAGTTACTCCAGTAGCACCTTCGTAATTAATCTTTTTACCTTTTGCTAGTAAATCTAAACCTTTCTTAAGTTCACCTGGATAAATTTTAGTTCCAGGAGCGTTAGCAACATCCATTACATTTTTTGCAATTGATGCTCTGTCGGCAGAATTACCTGCTTGCATTGCAAGAACGATTAAAGCAGCTGCATCATAAGATTCACCTGTATAAGGACCAGAAGCTTCTACACCTCCAGCTTTTGCAACTTCAGCAAATATACCCGCACCTTTACCAGTAGAACCTGGCAATGATCCAAATGATTTACTTAAATCTTTTCCAAATGCATCAACTAAAGATTGACCAATCATACCATCTGATAAAACGAACGTATCAAATGCACCAGAGTCTAAAGAAGCTTGAATAATTCCTTTTCCTCCTTGGTCAAGATAACCAATAACTGCTACAGCATCACCACCAGCAGAAGCAAGAGTTGCTACCTCTGATGAGTAATCTGCTTTACCATCTTCGTGAGCAGTTACAGTTGTAACTTTAATACCATGAGCTTCAACTGCTGCTTTGTAAACGTCAGCTAAACCTTTTCCATAGTCATTGTTAGTATAAGTGATTGCAACACTTTTTACTTTTCTGTCTTTAGTAATATCAGCTAAGATTTGACCACCTCTAGCATCTGATGGAGCAGTTCTAAAGAAATATCCATTATCATCTAGAGTTGTTAATCCTGGAGAAGTTGCTGAAGGTGAAATCATTACTACACCATTTGGTACAGCAACATTTGTTGCAATAGCACCTGTTACACCTGAACAGTCAGCTCCCATAATCGCAGCTACACCACCTGATATTAATCCTTCAGCTGCAGCTGTTGCTGCTGCTGAGTCAACACAAGTTGAGTCTGCTCTCATTGCTTCAATTTTTTTTCCACCAAGTAATGAACCTGAATCTGAAGCTTCTTTAAATGCAAGCTCTGCAGATGCAGCCATAGCTGGAGTAAGAGATTCAATAGGACCTGTAAATCCTAAAATGATTCCCATTTTGATCGAATGTCCGTCTGCCATAACGTTTGAACCAAAACTTGATACAAACATAAATGCAGCGATAAATAGTTTTCTCATTATCTTCCTCTTTATTGTTAACAATTTATAAAAGCTAATTTAAGTATGAATACAATCAATATTCAATGACAAAATTATCCTATTTTAGACAGCTAATTGACGCTGATAATTATCTGATTGAGAAAGGGTCTAGAGAAGGTTCGTCAGATGTATAGAACCATGTTGTTTTTACTCTTGTATAGTCTTTAATTGAGTCAATTCCTGCTTCTTTTCCATATCCACTATCTTTAATTCCACCAAAAGGAGCTGATGGTGAAATTAATCTATAAGTATTCACAAAAGTTATTCCAGCTCTTATTGCCTTAGATACTCTCATGCCCCTAGATAAATTACTTGTATAAACCCCAGAAGACAATCCATACTGATTATCATTCATTTTTGAAATAACTTCTTCTTCAGTATCAAATTTCATAACCGAGAGCACAGGTCCAAATAATTCATTTTCAGCTACAGGTAAATTATGATTATCACATTCAATTATAGTCGGTGGAAAATAATAACCTTTATTTGAAAAAGAATGTCTTTCACCACCGCATTTAATTTTTCCTCCTTGATCAACAGTTTCTTTAATGTTTTTTTCTATAGTCTCTAGTTGTTTAAAATTACTTAAAGGACCCATTTCTGTCTCTGGATCCATTGGTGCTCCTATTTTAATTTTTGATGCACGTTTAGAGAGTTTATCTAAAAATTCATTATAGATCCCTTTTTGAATATAAAGTCGTGAGCCAGCTATACAACTTTGACCACTTGCTCCAAAAATTCCTGCTGTAATTCCATTAATGGCATTTTCTTGTTCTGCATCATCAAACACTGCAACAGGACTTTTTCCACCTAATTCTAAACTTACTTCAGACAAATTTTCTGCTGAGTTTCTAATTATATGTCTCGCTGTTTCAGGACCACCAGTGAAAGCAACTTTTTCAACTAATTTATGAGTAGTTAAACTTTTACCGCAAGCATCTCCAAATCCTGTAATTACATTCACCACACCTTTAGGTATACCAGTTTTTTCAATTAATTTAGCAAATTCAAATAAAACTGCAGGTGCTAGTTCTGATGATTTAATTACAACAGTATTTCCCATTGCAAGTGCTGGCGCCAACTTTGTTGCAGTTAAAAACATTTGCGAATTCCAAGGTATTATTGCAGCTATAACTCCAATAGGAATTCTAGTAGTTATTGCTTGAACGTTTGGTTTATCAATTGGCAATACAGTACCTTCTACTTTATCTGCTAAACCTGCATAATAGTCATAGTACTCTGCTATATATATCGCTTGTTTTTTTGTTTCTCTGAATAATTTTCCAGTGTCTATTGTTTCTATTTCTCCAAGCATTTCTGCATTTTCTCTTAACTGATCTCCAATTGCTCTTAAAAATTTTGCTCTTTCTCTTGGCAGTAATTTAGGCCATTCACCTTCAAAGGCTTTTTGTGCGGCTTGAACAGCTTTATCAGTATCTTTTGCACTTGCTTCAGGAACAATTGCCCAAGGTTCGTTATTTTCTGGGTTTAAAGTTTCAAATGTTTTGTTGTTTTCAGCATCAACCCACTGACCATCAATATACATTTGATATTTTTTAAGTTTATTCATTATCTTTGATAAAACTATTGAGAGTTGAATTTACATCATCAGCACACTCAATACCACAAAGATGTTTTCCATCTTTGATGATCTTTAATTGGCTTTTTGGTATTAAAGCATTTAATTCTTGAGACATTTTAACTGTGGAGCCAATGTCATGCTCTCCAGTCATAACTAAAGTGTGATTTTGAATTTTATTAAAATCTTCATCATTTTGATGTTTTACAAATAGCTCATAAACTTTCAGAAAATGCTCCATATTGTTAGCCGCCAAAATAGAGCTAATTTTATCATAAATATTTGGATGCTTTTCAATATACTCGTCGGTAAACCATCTTTTAAGAGCTTGCCTTGACAATTTAAGATCTTTCTTTGCTTGCTCAAATCTTTGATTTACAATTTTTTTTTGCTCTTCAGTTCTTTTATATATTGAGCATAAAAGAGTTAGCGATTGTAAATGTGAACTGTGATTGATAGCAAAATTCCTTGCAATTAAAGAACCTATTGAAAAACCAACCAAATGAATTTTTTTTATATTAAGGTGATTAATTAAATCAATTAGTTGATCCGAAAAATCATCAAATGAAATTATTTCTTTATCTAAAGATGATTTTCCATGACCAAGAATATCGTATGCAAGAGTACTATAATTATTAAAGAAATCTAACTGAGGTTTCCAAATCTCATGGGTTAAACCTACACCATGAACAAATACAATTGGAATTTCTTGGTCTTTTTTTTTGTATGAGTAAAAAGTTCCAGAAGCAGTAGTTCCAGTGGTCATCAAGATTTATTTGGGTTCAATTCCCATTTCTTTCATATCTTGATATCGATCACCTGTTCTAGCATGCGCTCTTCCACTAGATGCTCCACCTATCGCAATCACCACCTCATCATTAAATGGTGCATCATGTATAGTAAATTCATGTGTTAGATAATAAGGTCTTAAACCAGAGTCAGTTTTATGCATCATAGGAATAGAAATTTTTGATCCAGCTGGTCCCCTTGTATTTGTAAAACTTAAATAAGATGTGCCTCCCACAGCGTCTCTAAATTTATTTCCAAATCTCAAAGTGTGAATAAAAGCTGATGCATGCTCTATTTCTCCATCCAATCCAACTACACCTGCTTTACCATACGCTAATATTTTTTCAGGAGATCCTATTTCTTTTATTAATTCTGGAACAAGTAAATCACCTAACTTAGGAGCCAGATCTAAAATAGTTGGTCTTAAGTCCTCAACAAATCCTTGACCATGCCATGGATTTTTAAAAACTGCAGCAACAGATACCAATAATACAGGTTCTTTTGCTTCTTTGCCTCCTTCAATAAAAGTTTTGTCTACAAATTTTGAAAATTTTCTTAGCTCTAATTTCATTTTTTAATTCTATGTTGAAAACTATCTCTTCTAAAACTGTATAATGCTTTCGGATCTACATCAACATCTATCACAGCAGGTTTATTGCTTTTTATTGCAGCTTTAACTGCTTCATTTATTTCAGAAACTTTTTTAACTTTAAATCCTTTTGCTCCATATAATTCAGCAACTTTATCAAAAGAAGGACTAGTTATATCAGCACCCAAATATCTTTTACCAAAAAAATCTTTTTGATAAGCTTTCTCTGCCCCCCAACTTTTATTATTCATTACTATTGTTGTTGTATTTATTCCATATTCAACAGCTGTACTTAATTCAGAAATAGTCATTCCAAAGCCACCATCACCCATCAAACTTACAACTGTTTTTTTTGGTTTTGCAACTTTAACTCCAAGTCCACAAGCAAATGAGAAACCGACTAGGCCAAAATCTAAAGGTGTAAATAGAGAAGGGGGATTATAGTATTCTAAAGCATCTGTTGCTTGTAAACACAACGTTCCAGCATCTAGAGTAATTGCTGAGTTTTTTGGTATTACTTTTCTTAATTGTTTGAAGAGTCCTTTTGGTTGTATAGGAAAATTTGGACCTAAATTTTCTTTATCTCTATTTAATAAATATTCTTTTCTCTCTTTTAAATAAGAGTTGGTCCAATTTTTAACATTTAATTTAATTTTCTCTTTTCTAATTTCTTCGTAAAGTTGTTTAGTTGCTGTAGCAGCATCGGCGTGTATCTTTAATTTTGCTGGAAAATATTTTCCTAGCATTTTTTTTTCTAGCTCAATTTGAATAATTTTTGCATTTTTATTAATATTTTCATAAGAGTAAAATGTTGAATTAAATCCTAAACGCGTTCCAATTGCTAAAATTACATCAGCATTTTTAACCAATCTGGATGCTACGGGATTTCCTCTAGGACCCATTTGCCCAGCATTTAATTTATGATTAAACGGAATTGCATCTCCATGTCCTGCTGCAGTAACAATAGGTATATTGCATAATTCAGCTAATTTTATTACTTCTTTAAAACTAGAATTATACTTAATTCCTGCACCAACAATTATTACTGAACAGGTTGATGATCCTATTAATTTAGCTGCCTTTTTAATATTTTCTTTACTTCCTTTCTGTTTAATCTCGTTTTCAAAAGATGGTTTTTTAATATTAATATTGTAGGAGTTTGAAGCTGCTAATATATTTCTTGGTAAATTCAAACAAACAGGTCCTCTCCTAGGCTTCATTGCCAAATTAAAAGCATCACTCATTATTTTTGGAATTATTTTTGAATTTTTTACTGTCCAAGTTTTTTTTGTAATAGGTGCAAACAAAGACTGTTGATCTAAACCTTGAAAAGCATCTTCCATTTTGTCTTTAGTTGAATAGGAACCTGCAATTGCTATTACAGGAGAAAATGCAGCTTTTGCTTGTGCTACTCCTGTTACTAAGTTGGTTGCACCAGGCCCGTTTTGTCCTGCAATAATTACTCCAGGTTTATTCGAGGCTCTAGCATAACCTTCAGCCATATGGGTGCCAGTTCTTTCATCTCTAACTCCAATAAATTTTATACTTTTTTCATGATATAGAGCATCAAACATTTCCATTGTAGCTGAACCAATAAGTCCAAACACATGTTTTACTTTTTCTTTTTTTAATGATTTAACAGCAGCTTGTCCGCCGCTGATAATTTTTCGTGTTTTTGTCACGAAACTTTTTTTACTTCAGTATCAAAATCATCCTGAAAATGTGGCATAACTTTTTCAGTGAAAAGTTTTATACTTTTCATACAATCTTTATGCTTCACTCCTGGAAAATTAGACCAAACTTGTAAATTTTGTAAGTTAAGTTCAGATTTTAATTCATGAATTTTATCTATCACGTACTCAGGGGTTCCAAATAACATGTTTCTTTTGTGTAAAAATTCATAATTTAATAAATCCAATTTACCTTTTGTTTCAGGCAATTCTTCACCTGGATCCATGTGATTTCCTAAACCTCTCCAATGACAAACCCATCTCATGTAATTCACCATATGTTCACCAGCTTTTTCTTTTGCTTCTTCCATTGTATCAGCAACAAACATATCTCTTACAAGAGAAACTCCTTCACCAAGAGGTATATTTTTTTTTGTTACTTCTGATCTTTTATTTTTATAGGCCTCAAATTTTGCTTTCAAAGCTTTCACTGTTGGTATCCACATAATAATATTAATATTATTTTCAGCAGCCCACTCAATTGACCTAATGCCATCAACAACTTGATGAATAGGTGGGTGTGGTTCTTGATATGGATGAGGCAAAACACTAATTTTTTTCATAGTATTATCCTCCATATTCATAAATTCATCACTTGGCGGACTCATATCGTGTTGCCAGACATAATTCGGTGATGGATAAGTATAAAATTCACCTTGATGACTAAAAAATTTTTCAGTCCAAGCTTTTTTTAATACTTCTAAAGTTTCTGCAAATAATCTGAAATTTTTTGCCTGATCTTTTAAATCAGCTTCTTTATTTAAGTTTATTGCTTCTCTTCCATAAATTCCTCTTGCTACACCTACTTCAACTCTGCCTTTAGAAAGCTGGTCTAATGTTGCAATATCTTCAGCTAATCTTATTGGATTATGAAAAGTAATAACATTTGCAGCTTGACCTATTCTAATATTTTTTGTTCTCGCTGCTGCATCCGCGCCCATCATTAATGGATTTGTACAAGACTCCATTCCTTCGTGATTGAAGTGATGCTCTGTAAACCATATTGAATTCCATTTATTTTGATCACAATATTCTGTGATTTCTTTAGTTTCATCTAATAGCTGATGATAAGGTTTGTGTGTCCAGTTTGTGGTATTACAAAAATAACCAAATTTCATAAAGCCTCCTTTAAAAGTTAATTTAAAGACGACCGATCCCACTTTCGTAAATCTTTGATTTTAACGACGAGTTATGTATCGCTTTATTAAATAACGATATCACTTTTTTATAGCAGTGGAAATCTAAAAAAGTCTCTTTTTGTCTGTCCATGGGCCTTTTTTGGTTTTGGGTAAAAACTTTTTAAGGTCTATGAGGACTTTTTCAGATAACTTTCTATATGTAGTAAGTTTCCCTCCATAAATATTTAAAAGAGGTAATTTTTTCACAATGTGTAAATCAAAAACATAATCCCTAGTAACTTTTGAGGCCTCTTTAAAATCCTCTATTAGAGGCCTTATTCCTGAATAAGTATCCACTATATCTTTTTTGCTAATTTGTTTTTTTAAATAATTATTTACTGATTTAATTAAATATTGAATTTCTTGATTTGATATTCCATTATTTTCTGGGGATTTGACTTCCACTTCAGTTGTTCCAATTAATGAAAAATGTTTTTTGTAAGGAATTACAAATATTATTCTTTTATCTGTATTTTGAAAAGTAAATGCAACATCTTCTTTATACAGCTTCTTAGTAATGATGTGACTTCCTTTAACTAATCTTATTTTATTTTTAGATTTTATTTTTATATTTTTATGCAAAGTCTCATTTATCCATGGTCCAGATGCATTGATCAAAACTTTTGATTTTATTTTTTTTCCATTTTGAAGACTTATGACCCACTCATTATTAATAATTTCTGCCTTTTTAACTTTGTTATATTCTAATATTTTGGCTTTATTTCTTTTTGCATCTTTAGCATTTAGTTTTGTTAATTTTTTATCATCAATTTGAATATCAAAATATTGAAAACCAGTTTTGTATTTTTCTTTTAGAATATTTGGAAATTTTTTATTAAGATCAAATGTTTTTGATTTTGGAATATTGGTTTTTCCGCCTATATTGTCGTACAAAAACAAACCAAATTTAATTAACCAGGCTGGTCTAATTTTATCAGTATGTGGAATAATAAATGGAATTGGTCTTGAGATATGTTTTGCAATTTTGTAAACGATTTCTCTTTCTTTAAGTGACTCTCTTACTAATTTAAATTCATAATTTTCTAAATAACGAAGTCCACCATGAATTAATTTTGTAGACCAAGAAGAAGTTGCACCACCTATTTCTCCTTTATCTGCCAAACATACAGATAAACCTCTCCCAGCAGCATCTCTTGCAATACCTACGCCGTTTATACCGCCACCTATTATGAATAAATCAAATACTTTAGACATCAAATTATAAATTCTTTATAAAAGTTAATTATAAATTTTCAACGACTTAAAGTATTTTAACGTTGGTATTCAATAAATTTTTTTAACGATTGATTTAGAAATTTTTCGTAAATCTGACCTGTATTAGAATATTTTTTTGAATTAAGGAAAGATTTGTTCATTTTAAAGTCATAAGAGGGTTCAAAGAAGAATGGAATAGAAAGTCTTTTGCTTTTATTCCATAGTACCCTGTGGTTTGTAGCTTTAAATTTTCCTCCACTTAAAAATTCTAAAGCTCTACCAGTATTTACTACTAAAGCTTTTTTATTAAATGGCACATCATACCATTTTTTTGTTTTTCTATTCTGTACTTGAAGACCGCCTTTTTTATCTTGGTAAAGAACTGTAAATATTCCACTATCAACATGTGTTTCACATCCAAGCGCCACACCATCTTGTTTAGAAATTTCTACTGGTGTTGTTTGATGTGGATAAAAATTAAATCTTAAGGTGCTAAGTGTTTTTAACCTCGAAAAAGCCTTGCTTGAAAGACTTGGATTAAGTTTGTTTAATTTGATCACACTTTTAAACAAAATTTCACTTAAATTGTAAATATTTTCAAAATATTTATGCAAGGCTCTTATAGAAGTTTTGTTAAAACATGTATTTAAATCCAAGTATTCAATATATTGGTTTTTAATTTTTGAAGAATATTTCTTAGTAATTTTTAAATCTCCTATATCTAATCCTTCTTTACCATTCACATCATTTGGAAAATAACCTCTGTAAAGATTTTTATTTTTTTTGTTCCACTTTTTTGGCGATAATTTTCTTTTTTTCATTTCTGGTAAATTGAAAAACTTATTCCCCACATCACATATATTTTTAATTTCTTTTAAGTTAAGTCCATGTCCTGTCACTTGGAAAAAACCTATATTTACACAAGCTTTTTCAATTTCTTTAATTGTTTTAAAAGCACTTTGAGTTTCAAAATTATTTTTAATTAGTGAAGATATATTGATTGTCGGTATATAGTTTTTGGTCATCTTCTTACTGGTGTTTCTGTTGCAATATATTGATCCCTAGCTTTTTCTCTAAAGTAAATATAAATGCCAGCTGCTATAATACACGCTACTCCAAAAAATGTTCTACCTGATGGAATTTCATTAAATAAAAAATATCCAGGAATCATAGACATTATAATTAATGAATATTCAAAAAGAGAAACTACTGAAGGTGAAGCTACAATGTAGGCAGAAAAAATACAGAGAAAGGCAATCGAGGCGACGAACCCAAAAAATAAGATAAATTTCCATGTATATTCGATATTTGAAAACCATTCTCTAAAAATAAACTGTGTAGTTGGATCAAAGTCTGGGTTATTTAATTGTCCATTTCCCATAAACAAATAAATAAGACCACATAAAATTAGAGCTATTAAATAAAAATAAAATAATTGAGTATTTACATCATCTTTATCAGATGTGTATTTTGTTATTGTCATGGACGCGGCATAAAAAAATGCACATACTACTGGGAGTAAACTTTTGTATTCAAAATCAGAAAAGTTTGGGTCTAGCACAATAAAAACTCCAATAAAACCAAAAACAATTGCTGACCACCTTCTTATTCCAATAAATTCTTTTAAAAAAAATTTAGCAAAAATAGATACAAAAAAAGGACAAGAAAAAAATAAGGCATTTGCAGTTGCTAAGGGCATGTAAGTAAGAGAAATAAAGAAAGCTGAAAAAGCTAAAAAGTGAAGAACTACTCTAACAATTGTTAAAATAGGATAATAAGTTTTTAATGAAACTTTTTGTTTTCTAAATTTTATGTAACTAAAAAGCAAAACAGCAGCAACAAAGTATCTTCCAAAAAAAATTTCATAAAGAGAGGCTTTTTCAAAAATATATTTAATTAAAGAGTCTTGCATCGCAAATAATGTCATTGCGATGATTATTAAAATAATACCCTTAGAATTATTATCTTTTGTCATTTATCTAAGAGGTTTTTCTGTAGCTATAGACTGATTTTGTGCCTTTTCACGCATAAAAATATAAACACCACTGCATACTATTATAAAAATTCCAACCACTGTATTTAATGAAGGTATTTCATCAAAATATAACCATCCTACAAGTGGCGACCAAAATAATATTGAATATTCAAAAGGTGAAACCACTGATGGAGAGGCAATACTATAAGCTGTAAATAAACAAAAGAAAGCAATAGTAGCTGTAACACCAGTTGCAGTCATTAATAGGATATTGGAATTAAAATCAACAAACCATTCTCTAAATATAAATTGAGAAGCTGGATGATTTGAAGTGTTGTATTGACCGTCACCAATAACAAAATAGAAAATTATACTTAGAATAATTGCACCAATATAAAATGTAAACGTTTGGGTATAAACGCTATCCTTATCAGATGTTTTTTTTATAATTATCATGGATAATGAGTAACAAAACGCACATAAAATAGGCAATAAACTTAAATAGTTAAAATTACTAAAATCAGGATTTAATGTTACATAAACTCCAATAAATCCCACAACTACAGCAGACCATCTTCTCAATCCTATTTCTTCTTTTAAAAAAAAATGAGCGAATATTGTAATTAAAAATGGAGTAACAAAAAATAAAGCTGTAGCTGTACCAAGTGGTAACACAGTCAAAGAAACATAAAAAGAGCTGAAACCAAAGAAAAAAAGTATTACACGTGTAAATGTTAAAAGAGGATATTGGGTCTTAAATACTATTGGTTTTTTTGTAATTATTAAAAATAATAAAATAAGCACAAAACTTACTACTGTTCTTATTAAGTAAATTTCATAAAGAGAAACAAAATTATAAATATGCTTCATAATTCCATCCTGTACAGAAAAAACCATCATCGATATTAATATGAAGACTATTCCTTTAGGATTATTGTTTTGAGCGTTCATTTACGCTCTATATCAAAAAAGAATATGTTTTTAAATTTATTAAATTTGTGTCATATTTAATTATGATTTCAGAAGAAGATAAAATAATGATGGAAACCCTTTATTGGTGGGGTATACCAACTTTATTTAGATGTAAAAATGATCCAGACCCAAAAAATTGTGATATAGCATTAGTTGGTGTTCCTCACAGTACTGGGAATGGAACTACCGAAAGAGATCAGCATTTAGGTCCAAGAGCAGTTAGAAATATTTCTGCAATGTTGAGACGATCTCACTTTGATTACAAAATTGATCCTTGGAAAGAAAATAAAATTCACGATTTGGGAGATGTTCCTTTTCCAGAAGCTAATGATAATGAAAAATGTATAGAGAGAATTTCAGCTTTTTATGATCATATTGAACAGGCCGAAAAGCCAGTTGTATCAATTGGTGGTGATCATTCAGTAACTGGTGGAATTGTTCAAAGCTTAGCTAAAAAAAATTCAAAATTAACCAAAGGAAAAAAAATTACATTTCTTCATTTTGATGCCCATACAGATTGTTTTGAAAAATTAGATCATTTTTTGGGTGCAAAAAAATCAGCAGCACATTGGGCTTCTTATTTAGTTAAACAAGGAAATGTTGATCCGCATACAAGTACTCAGATAGGTATAAGAGGAAATCCAAGAACATTAGATTGGTTACAAGCAAGTTATGATATTGGTTATCAAGTAATTACAATGGATGAATATAGAGAATGGGGCCATGAAAAATGTGTTAAAATGATTTTAGATAGATTAGGGGACAATCCTATTTACGTTACATTTGATTTAGATTGTTTAGATCCAGCAGTTGCTCCAGGTGTAGCAAATATAGAACCTGCATATAAAGGATTTAACATGGATGAAGCGCGAAAACTAATTCAATGCTTGAAAGGAAAAAATGTAATTGGTGGAGATGTTGCTTGTTTAATGCCTACAAAAGATAGTCCAAATCAAATTACAGCAATGGTTGCAGCTTCTATAATGTTTGAAATTATTTGTTTAATTTCAGTTTATCGTAACAAGTAATTTTAATTTAAAATAAATTCTGAAGCTCTTTCAGCAATCATTAATGTTGGAGCATTTAGATTTCCACTTGTAATTTCAGGCATTACAGACGCATCAACTACTCTTAGATTTTCAACTCCATGAACTTTTAGTTTTTGATCAACAACAGCCATATTATCTACACCCATTTTTAAAGTACAAGATGGATGGTAAGCAGTTTCAGCTTTAGATCTGATGTATTCTTCAAATACCTCATTAGTTTGAGCATGTTCTCCTGGTCCAATTTCTTTGCCTGCAAAAGGCTTCAAAGAATCTTGTCCTAAAATTTTTCTAGCTACATGAATACATTCTATCGTTTGCTTTAAATCATCTTCATGCTCAAGATAATTAAATTGAATTTTTGGATAATCATAAGGGTTTGAGCTGTTTAAAGTTATATGGCCTCTACTTTTTGGATGGTTAGGGCTAGCATGTAATTGGTAACCATGCCTATCAGGATCAACTAATCCATGATCAATAACAAAAGCAGGAAAAAAATGAAATTGAATATTAGGATATTCTCTCTCTGGTGATGATTTACAAAAACCTCCAGCTTCCAAGAAAGAGGTAGAGCAAGGACCACTTCTATTTAAAAACCACTGAATCCCAATTCTAACCATATTTAACTTATTAACGTAAGAATATAAGGTATCTTTAGTTTTACATTCTTGTTGCACATACGTTTCCAAATGATCTTGTAGATTTTTTCCAACACCTTCTAAGTTATGAACAACATCAATTCCCTTATCTTTTAAGTGTTGACTTGGGCCAATCCCTGAAAGCATAAGTAATTGAGGTGAATTAATTGCACCTCCACTTAAAATTACTTCTTTATTTGCATAAATTTTTTCAACTTTATTTTTAATTTTAACTTCAATTCCAATTGCTTTTTTTCCATCAAAAATTATTCTCTCAACATAAGCTTCTGTAAATACTTTAAGATTTTTTCTTTTTTTTGCAGGATTTAAATAATATTTTGAAACACTGGCTCTCTCGCCCTTATGAATAGTAACATCGTACATTCCAAAACCTTCTTGTTCCTTACCATTCATGTCGTTATTTTTTTTGTAACCAGCTTCTCCAGCTGAATCTACAAACGCTTTAAATAAAGGATTTTTATTTTTAGATTGGTTTACTGGCAATATTCCACTACCACCTCGATATTCATTTTCTCCTTCTGACCAAGTTTCAATTTTTTTAAAATAGGGAAGGACTTTTTCATAAGACCAATCGTCTAATCCAAAAGATGCCCATCTTTGATAATCATTTGGATTGCCTCTGACAAATACCATTCCATTATGAGCAGAACATCCACCAATCATTTTTCCTCTTGGACAAAATAATCTTCTATTATGTAGATGGGGTTCTGGTTCTGAATAATATTTGTAGTTATATTTTGGATCATGCATTGTATATAAAATTGCAAGTGGCATGTTGACTTTCCATATATCACTGGGTTTTCCAGCTTCAAATATTGCTACATTGTTTTGATTGTTTTCTGTTAATCGATTTGCAAGTACACAGCCTGCACTTCCAGCACCAATAATTAAATAATCGAAATTCATATAAGTTTGGAACTTAACAACTTTTCATAGTCATGAATAGATTTCATTTTAATATCAGTTCTTTTAGCAGCTTCATCAAATTTTCGAAGAAGAATTGATGGCTTAAAGTAAGATTTATTTTCAAACTTTTTACTTTCTTTATTATTTAAAACGCCTCCTTGTAACTTTAAGCTTATTTTTGACGCATCTGATAAAAAATTAAAATATTTTTTGTCTCTAGCCAAATAACGTTTGGCTAATACATGGTATTTGATTGGCTCAACAATTTTTTGTCCAAAAAACTTTTTAAGATATTGATATCCAATGTTTTCATGCTCTCCATCTAATTTATTTTTAACCAGTTCATCAGGATCTTCTAAAAGAAAATGCCCATAGTCATGAAGTAAACAAGCACAAATTAAATCATCATCACACTTTGCTTTTTCAGCTAGCATAGCTGATTGTATCATGTGCTCAGACATTGTTACTTTTTCACCTATATATAAAGATTTATTATTTATAAAATTTGAAATGATTTTATAAATTATCTTCATTTATTATTGTGGATAATCCCCTTCAATAGCAATACGGTCCATTATTCTTTCAAAACCAAGTCCTTTATTTGGATAAAAATCAGCAATCGCATAGTGTTGAACACTTCTATTATCCCAGATCGCAATTGCGTTTTCTGTCCATTTAAATCTGCAAGTAAGATCTAATCTTGCCTGATGTTCGAACAAATAATTTAATATTTCATTACTTTCTTCTTTGTCCATACCAACAATTTCTTTTGTGTAAGTCCAATTTACAAAAAGAATTTTTTTACCTGTTTCTGGATGAGTTCTTAAAATTGGATGAGTGTTTGAATATTCATCCATATTTCCATTGCTCTCCATTGCTTTATATTTATCAAGGAAAAATCCTCCTCCTAGTGAGGAATGAACCGCTTTTTTATTTTTGATCTTATTTTTTATTTCTTCATCCAATGTTTCCCATGCAAGTTCCATATTTGAAAAAACAGTATCACCTCCAACTGGTGGAATTTTAATTGATTTTAAAACAACAGCCTTTGTGGGTTTTTTATTGTAACTAACATCTGAATGCCAACCTTCACCCCATTGTGTTTTTTCATCAGCCTTTTTAATTATTCTTACTATTTCAGGAAACTCACTTCTACCTTTAACATATGCATGTGTTTCTAATGGACCAAACTTAGCAGCTAAAGCTATATGTTGTTCTGTTGTTAAAGGTTGATCTCTAAAGAAGATTACTTTGTGTTCTAACAAAAGGTTGTTTATTTTTTTAAAATTTTCATCTGAAACATCGGTTAAATCAATTCCATTTATTTCTGCACCCAATGCTCCTGATAATAATTTTACATCAATCATTTTTTGAGTTTTCCAATAATTGCTAAATTGTTAGAATTAAATTCATCTTTATTTTCATTAATAAAGTCATCCATAATTTTAATTTTTTCTTCTTCAAACTCAGTAACTTTTCTTTTACTAAGATCAATATAAAGCGCTAACATTTCAATAGTTGCCGATAATTTTTTTGATGATTTTTCAATCATTTCCATCTTGAAATGCAATCTCTTTTTATCATGATTAAAGAACGTTAAAACAATTTCAACTTCATCGCCCTCTTTAACTTCACCATCATATGTAGTACGAGTTTCAACAACCATGGTACTCCTTAGAGTATCCTTTGCAGATTTTTCACCCATCCTAAATTTTTCAAGTATTATCTCCCACGTCTGATCAAAAACTAGGACATAGTAAGCCATGTTCATATGATTGTTATAATCAGTCCAATCTTTTTTGATTGTTAGATTTGTTATGTGAAAAGACATTTTTTTATTCCCTCGACCTTTTTATAATAGTATAAATCTTACTTAAAATGAACAACAAGGTATTCATATCGTGTGCTGTTACTGGGTCGGGAGATACAGCAAGTAAGCATCCAGATTTACCAAAAACCCCAGAACAAATTGCAAAAGCGTCAATTGAGGCCGCTAAAGCTGGAGCTGCAATTGCACACATTCATGTAAGAGAGGAAGATGGAACACCTAGTAGAAGATTAGAATTATATAAAGAAGTAATTGATAGAATTCGTTCAAGCGACACTGATGTAATATTAAATTTAACAACTGGAATGGGTGGAGATTTAGATATAGGGCAGGGAGATAATCCTTTAGACTTTGGCCCTATGACGGATATGGCAAATGTTATGGAAAGAATTGCAAATGCTGAACAGTTTTTACCTGAAATTTGTACATTAGATGCTGGAACTTTAAATTTTGGTGATAGCTCAGTTATTACAGTTAATACCCCAAATGATTTGAGAAAAGCTGCAAAAAAATTAAAAGAAATAGGTGTTAAGCCAGAAATAGAAGCATTTGATTTAGGAAATATGTGGTTTGGTGCTCAATTATATAAAGAGGGATTATTAAGTGATCCGCCAATGTTTCAAATGTGTTTAGGAATACCATGGGGTGCTCCTGCAACGACATTAGCTATGCAAGCCATGAAAGATATTATGCCAAAAGAAGGAATTTGGTCAGGGTTTGCAATTTCAAAAAATGAAATGCCGTTTGTTGCTCAAACTGTTTTGATGGGAGGTAACCCAAGAGTCGGCTTAGAGGATAATTTATATTTATCCAAAGGTAAATTAGCTACTAACGCTCAATTGGTAGAAAAAGCTGTAAGAATTATTGATGAACTTGGCTATGCCCCAATGACACCAGTAGAAACTAGAGAAAAGTTAAAACTTGTTAAACACAAGTAATGTCTCAAATTAAAAATATAGCAGTTATCGGGACTGGAGTAATAGGCACAGGCTGGATAATCAGATGTTTAGCTCATAATAAAATTGTTCATGCTTATGATAAAGATATTAAATTAAAAAAAAATTTAATTACTGAGATTAAAAGAACTTGGCCATATGTAAAAAAACTTTTTAAAAAAAAAACAATTAATCTTAAAAATTTTAAATATTTTACCTCTATTGATGAAGCTTTAAGGGATGCAGATTTTATTCAAGAATGCGCAACTGAAAATTATACTTTAAAAACTAAGTTGATGAGCACTATTGGAAAATATTCCAAACCTAGTGCAATTATTTCATCAAGTTCATCAGGATTGCTACCAACAAGAATTTATTCTAAATGTAAAAATCCAGAGAGAGGAATAATTGGTCATCCATTTAATCCTGTTTATTTATTGCCTGCTGTAGAAATTGTTCCAGGTAAGAGAACTTCAAAAAAAAATTTAAATTTGGCTAAAAAATTTTATAAATCAATTTCTATGAATCCGATAATGGTTAAACATGAGTTACCAGGTTATTTATCAGATAGATTGCAAGAAGCTTTGTGGAGAGAAGGGCTACACATTATTAACGAAGGTCACGCAACTACAGAGGATTTAGATAGAGCAATCGAAGATGGACCAGGTTTAAGATGGTCATTAATGGGAACCTTTCTAACTTTTCATTTAGCTGGAGGAAAAGCTGGTATGAGACACATGTTAGAACAATTTGGACCAGCTTTAAAACTTCCATGGACAAAACTTAAGGCTCCAAAATTATCAAATAAGTTAATTGATAGATTAGTTAAAGGAACGAAAAAACAATCTAAAGGAAAATCAGTTACCAAAATCTCAAATATTAGAGATGAATATTTAGTTGAGCTTCAAAAGCTTAGAAAAAAATACGAAAAAAAATTAAGATAAACTAATCATTTCTTTCTGTGTGACCATCAACAGAAATTACCTGCCCAGAAACTTTGCTTGAGTCGTCAGAAATTAGAAAAGAACACATTTTTCCAATATCCTCCTCCAAAATCCATTGTTTCATTGAGCTCATTGAAACAAAATCTTTTTCAATTACTTTTGTTGAAACTTTAGTAAATTTTGCTTTATCTTTTATAACTCTTTTCATTCTATCCCCCTTAATTGTTCCGGGACATACTGCGTTCACTCTAATGTTAAATTTGCCAAGCTCCATAGCCAAAGTTTTTGTAACTCCAATTATTGCCCATTTACTGGCAGCATAAGGAGACCTAAGAGGAAAACCAAGAATTCCAGCTGTTGATGAAATATTGATTATTGAACCATTTTTAGATTTTTTAAGTAATGGAATAGATTTTTTTGTGAAATAGAAGTGGCTATTTACATCTACATGTAGGGTATTTTCCCAATCTTCAGATTTTAATTTTTCAAGAGATCCAGTTGGTCCGGCAATTCCAACATTATTTATTAAAGCATCGATTTTTTTTGTTTTTTTATTTATTTTTTTAAATAAATCTGAAACTTGATTTTCATCTGAGGCATCACATGCATATGCAAACAATCTTTTGTTTTTTAAAGGATGTTTATTGAGTTTATTTAAAGATTTAGTGTCAATATCACAAAGATAAACATATGCTCCGCGTGCAAGACATAATTTGGCTGTAGCTAAACCTATTCCAGATGCTCCTGCAGAAATGATTATTTTTTTATTCTTTAATGATTGGTTAACCATTAATTATGATTTTGTTAAAGATGACTGCAATTCTTTATTAGATATATAGCCTTTAACATTTCCACTTTTATCAACTACCTCACAGTTTGAATTTGAACAAACTATTTGTGGCAGGAATTCCTCAATAAACTGATCTTCATTTACTTTTATTAAACTGGACTTATCTATATCATCAGCATTATTAATATCTTTCATAACAACTTTGGCTTTAATAACTTTTGCTCTGTTTACATCTTTTACAAAAGCTTTTACATAATCATCAGCTGGGTTCATAATGATATCTACGGGAGTTCCAACCTGAACTAATTTTCCAGCATTTAGTATTCCTATATGATCACCAAGTCTAAGAGACTCATCTAAGTCGTGAGTAATAAATACAATAGTTTTTTTTAATTCTGATTGAAGATCAAGTAACTGTTTTTGCATATCACTTCTAATCAGTGGATCCAATGCACTGAAAGCTTCATCCATAAGCATAATATCACTGTCTGTAGCAAGAGCTCTAGCTAAACCGACACGTTGTTGCATTCCACCTGATAATTGATTTGGAAATTGATTTTCAAATCCATTTAATCCGACAGCATCAATTTTTTCCATCGCAACTTTGTTTCTCTCATCTTCAGTTTTGCCTTGCATTTCCAACCCATAACCGACGTTTTGTATAACTGTTTTGTGAGGGAATAAGCCAAATCTTTGAAACACCATACTCATTTTGTGTCTTCTAAATTCAATCAGTTGATCTTTATTGAAAGACATAACATTTGTACCTTCAACCAAGATCTCACCGTCTGTTGGATCAATTAATCTATTTAAATGCCTAATTAGGGTTGATTTTCCAGATCCTGACAAACCCATACAAACAAAAGTTTCACCTTCTTCTATTTTTAATGAAACATTATCAAGACCAACTGTATGACCAGTTTGTTCTAAAACCTCCTCTTTGTTGGCTCCATCTTTTACCATAGGCATTACAGATTGAGGATTGTTCCCGAAGATTTTATAAACATTATTAATCTCAATTTTAGACATTATTTACCTTTCTTTGTATTTGGAGCCGTTCTCTCTTGTAGAGTTTCTCCGTAAGACTGAGTTATCCTATCAAGAACTATTGCTAAAAGTACAATTGCGATTCCTGCTTCAGCAGCTCTTCCCACATTTAATTGTTGAAGTCCAAGTAAAACTTCATCCCCTAAACCTCTTGTACCTATCATTGATGCAATAACTACCATAGCTAATGCCATCATTGTACACTGGTTAATGCCTTGCATTATATTTGGAAGTGCTAATGGCATTTGTACTCCCCATAGCTTCTGTTTTTTACTTGCACCGAATGCATCTGCAGCTTCAATAACCTCAGTATCAACTAGTCTTATTCCCAAATCTGTAAGTCTTACTAAAGGAGGAACCGCATAAATAAATGTAGCTATGATCGCTGGAACTGCTCCTAAACCAAATAACATAATACCTGGAATTAAGTAACAGAAACTAGGAATAGTTTGCATTAAATCTAAAACTGGCAATATCACATTTCTTGTTCTTGCGCTTCGTGCCATAGCTATTCCCAATGGAATACCTGCAACAACACAAAGAAATATTCCAATTAACATTATTGCTGTTGTCTCAATTGCTTTTTGCCAAAATATTGGGTGAAGAAAACCTATAAAAAAAGTGCAAAATCCGACAAATACTGTTGTTCCAATCTTTCTTCCGCTTGCAAAGTAAGTTAGAACCACCACACCAAGTATAACCAATGGCCATGGAGCTTGAATTAAAAAGTTTTTTACAAGCATCAACATATACAGAAGAACATTGTTAATTGCTTCGAATATGTATCCATATTTTTCATTAAGTGTTTTAAAACCAGCATTGATCCAATTCATCAAAGGTAAATCTAACCATTTCGGCCATTTACCTCCCAACCAAGAAAAATCATTTAATAATTCTCCAATATTGTCAGGTTTTCTTTTTGATTGAGAGTAACTGGTTATTAGCAACCACACAAAAACAACTAGCAAACCAATATTAAAAATTATTTTTTTATTTTTCTTTAATGCTTCCATATTTTTTTTTTACTTAAAGAAAGAGCCCCGAAGGGCTCTCTCTTAGATATATTATTTAGTGATTATAATGCTGCTGAAACTTTTTTAGCAACATCAGCTGGTACCCAATCTTTCCACATAGTTTCTGTTTTCAAGAACTCTATTGCAGTAGCTTCCATATCACCACCTGACTCATCTTCATAGAATGCTAACATTTTGTTAACCGTAGCTGTTGGAACTGTATATTTTCCAATAAACTCGTTTTCTTTTGGATGAGCTTTTGCCCATGTTGCAAGTACAGACTTAGTTAAAGCCATGTCTCTATATTCACATGCGCATGAAGGTTTATAAGCATCTGGTCCGTTAGCTTTGATATCTTCAACAACTGCTGACATATTATCCCAGCATGTTTGATCAAATTTTGGTTCAGTCAATCTTACTAGATCAACTTTACCCATTAAACCAGTTGGTGCCCAGTAGTAAGTAAAGATTGGTTTTTTCTTCGCAAATGCACCTGCTATTGCAGCATCTAATGCACCTCCTGAACCTGGATCAAAGTTAGTGTAGTATTTATCCAAACCATACTCTTTTTGTTTAACCAAATTTACAGTGTAGCAAGTCCAACCAGATATACAGCTAGTCATTCTACCTTTTGAAGGATCTTCTGGATCTTTAAATAGCGCAGCTATTTTTGGATCTTTCATATCATCAACAGATTTTAAATTGTATTTATCAGCAGTAGCTTTATCTACATAGAATGCTTGTTGAGAGTCTGGTGTGTTTGTACCCATATGAATAATTGTACCTGCTTCTTCGTGAGGTTTATAATTACCAATGATATTGTCATACCAAACTTCAGTAATAACATCTAATTGACCATCATAATGAGCGGCCATAATAGGTGTAGTACTTCCCTTAGTCACAGACACTTCACAACCATATCCTTTTTCAAGGATGAATGTAGTGATAGCAGTGTGAATGTTTGCACTACTCCAGTCAAAATCTCCCAATCTAGCTTTACAGTCACCTGCATTTGCACTTGTAGCAATTAAAGATGATAAAAGGAAAATTGAGATAGTTAATTTTTTTAAAAACTTCATTAAATTATCTCCTTAGGGTTAAGTTTTAATTCAGAGATTTAATAATGAATGAGGATAAAACACAAGCTTTGAATTTAGAATACAACTATAAATTGAGTTGATTTGAATACTCTTTTATATAATGATTAAGCATGAACTCCATTTCTAAAGTAGAAAAAAATTCAACATATTTAAAAGTTATTTGGAATGATGGTGAAGAGAGCAAATTTAATTATTTATGGTTAAGAGACAATTGTCCGACTGCTCATGATAAAGACTCAAGACATCGAATGTTTAATATCTTGAAAGTTTCAGAAGATATTAATCCAAAAAATTATTCTGTAAAAGAAGATGGTAAACTTGAAATAGAGTGGAGCGAAGGAGATCATACAAGTTATTATGATCCTAATTGGCTTAGAGAAAATTGTTACACCATAAAAAATAAACAAAAATATGTTTCTCCATACAAGTTATGGGATAGTTCATTACAAAAAAATTTAAAATCAATTCAAATTGATCACGATGAAATTATAAATTCAGATGAAGGATTGGTTAAGTGGTTAGAACTTTTACATTATACTGGTATAGCCATAGTCAAAAATGCACCGATAGAAAAAAATTCTGCATTAAAAGTTTTAAATCGTATTAGTCATACACGAGAGACATTTTTTAATACCCCCTTTGAAGTAATTAATATTCCAAAACCAAATAACTCCGCATATACAGCGCACGCTTTAAGAAATCATATGGATTTGCCTTGGTTTGAAAACCCACCTGGTTATCAATTTTTACATTGTTTAATAAATTCAGCGAAGGGTGGTGACTCCTCAGCTGTAGATGCATTTGCTGTAGCAGATTATTTAAGAAATAACGAAAAAGATACTTTTGATATATTGGTAAATACTCCACTTAAATTTAGAGATAAAGACTACACTCAGGAAGCAGTCAGAAGTGTCTATGGTACAGCAATATCGCTCACTAAAGACGGAGATTACAATGATATTCGATATAGTATTGCAACACTAGATGCTCTTGATTGTCATCCAGATATAATGGACTCAGTCTATAAAGCTCATCACCGTTTTGGAAATTTATTACATGATGATAAATTTCAAATTAATTTTAGATTAGAGCCAGGTGATATTTTTTCGTTCAATAATAGAAGATTGCTTCATGGAAGAACTGAGTTTGATCCAAATTCTGGTCACAGACATCTCCAAGGATATTATATGGACAGAGACGAAATAATTGGAAGATTAAAATACCTAAAAAGTTATTAACAGATTCAACTCAGTATAGAAAATTTATAAATTTTAATATTTAAGTAATGTTAATTTAACGTTATCTTAACGTTTAATTTTTACAATTGTAAAAAAGTTAATAAATAAGAGAGGGAAAAAAATGAAAAAAATACTAAGTATTTTTACAATTCTATTTACATTCTCTTTTACATCACACAGTTATTCAAAAACAGAAATTCACTGGTGGTATGGAAACAGTGGTTTTCTTGGTGATGTAATTATTGAAATTGCAAATAGATTTAATGCTTCACAAGATCAATATACAGTAATTCCAACAGGAAAAGGAAGTTACGAAGATAACATGGCTGCAACAATTGCTGCTTTTAGAGCAGGGGACCAGCCACACTATTCACAAGTCTATGATGCTGGTGCTGCGATAATGGTAGCTCAAGTAAAAAATGGTGTTGTTATCGGTTTTGAAGAAATGGCAGAGAAATATGGAATTAAAGTTGATGCAGACAATTACATTCCAGGAATTAAAAATTTCTATGCTGACTCTGATGGAAAAATGATCGGTGTGCCATTCAACAGTTCAACTTGTTTGATGTATGCAAATATGGATATTTTGAAAGAAGTTGGAATTGAATCAGTACCAAAAACTTACGAAGAATTTGAGGCTATGGCTCCAAAAATTAAAGCTGCTGGATACATACCTTTAGTTCAAAGTCACTTTCCTTGGATCTGGACAGAAAATTTCTTTTCAAGACATAACTTACTTATGACAGATGGTAACAATGGTTACGATGCTGTTCCAACAAAAACTTTATTTGCTGAAACGGATGCATTTGTAATGCACTGGAAGAAAGTTAAAGAGTGGTATGAAAAAGGCCTTTATGGCTATAAAGGAAGAGCATGGGGAGATAACCAAGCTCCATTTATAGCTGGTGAAGCTGCGTTTTGGTTTGGTTCAGCTGCATCGTTCGGTGGAATGAAAGGTGTTGTTCCTAACTTTACAGTAAACCATATTCCTTATTGGGATTCTGTAACAGGTGGTAAAGAGTATCCAACATTTATTGGTGGTGCTGCTAACTGGATATTAAATGGTCATACAGAAGAAGAGTACAAAGGACTTGCTAAATTTATAGAATTTATGGGTTCTCCAGAAATGGATCTGTATTATCACAATATGACTGGTTACTCTGCAGTAACTAAAGGTGGTATAGAGTTAGCTGAAACTATAAATTTCTATAGAGCTTCTCCATATCATAAAGCAGTTGGTGAACAATTAAGCTTAGAAGGTTCGACTATTCCTGGTGGATATAGAGCTGGTAACTGGCCACAAATTCGTGAAGTAATTTACGAAAATGTTGAGCCTATGTTAAACGGTAAAATATCTATCGAAAAAGGATTGAAGAACATGGATAAAGGTGCAGCTAAATTGTTAAAACAATTTGCTAAAACTTTATAAACAATAATCTAATTAAGGAGGGTAAGTAATTACCCTCCTTAATTTTTATTTTACTTATATGAAAAAAGTCCAATTTAAATCTAGTTATTCTCAATATTTATTTTTGGCTCCACAGTTAGGAATTTTATTAATTTTTTTATATTGGCCTATCATTCAAACTTTTAGAGATGCATTTACAATGCAGGATGCATTTGGATTTGGAACTCAGTTTGTATGGTTTGATAATTTTTTATTTATTTTTGATGATCCTGCTTATTGGATAGCATTTAAGTTTACTATTATTTATAGCTTTGTAATAACACTAATCACAGCTTCTATTGGCTTATTGCTCGCAGTTCAGGCAAACAATGTTATGCATGGCAAAAGTGCATACAAAACATTATTAATTTGGCCATATGCAATTGCTCCTGCTGTTGTTGGTGTAATGGCAAATTATTTTTTTAGTGAAAGATTTGGACTACTTTACCATTTGTTTAATAATCTATGGGGATTTAATTGGTACGAAAGTGTCTTTGACTCGTATATTTATTTAATTATTGCTGGTTCCTGGAAGCAAATTAGTGCAAATTTCATTTTCTTTTTGGCGGGTCTACAAGCCATACAAAGATCTGTGATTGAAGCATCTATGATAGATTGCAAAAACAGTGTTAGAAGATTTTGGACAATTACGTTTCCTCTATTAATGCCAACAACATTCTTTTTAATTATTATTAATATTACTTATGCGTTTTTTGATACGTTCGGTATTATTGATACTACAACAATAGGTGCCCCATCAGGTGAAACAAGAACTCTAGTTTACAAAGCCTACATGGATGGCTTCAGAGGATTAGATTTAGGAAGTGCAGGCGCTCAATCAATAATGATGATGTTCATAGTATTATTTATTACAATTTTTCAATTTAGATACATAGAAGGGAGAATACATTATAATTAATGACTAGATTAATTACATCAGGATTTTCTCATTTTATTTTGTTTATAGGAATATTAATTATGATTGTTCCTGTATGGATGATTTTTGCTAGCTCAACTCATTCAGGTTTAACGATTAATACTCAGGGTCTTCAAATGTTTTTAGGAGACAGCTTTTATGAAAATTATTTGAGAGTTTTATTATACGAGGGTGGTTTTTTTAAAGAGATAACTGCTTTAAAAATGTTTTTAAACAGTTTCATAATGGCAACTGGAGTTGCAATATTATCTGTTATTACATCTTTAATGGCTGCCTATGCTTTAGTTTATTATAGAACAAAATATGCAACATTATTGTTCTGGATAATATTTGTTACAATCTTAGTTCCATTAGAGTTAAGAATTTTTCCTACGTATTCAGTAATGGCTGAGTTAAATCTAGTAAATTCTTATTTCGGATTAATTGTGCCTATATCAGCTTCAGCTATAGCAACATTGTTTTTTAGACAGTTTTACAAAACTGTTCCAGATGAATTACTTGAATCAGCAAAGCTTGATGGAGCAAATACTTGGAGATTTTTTGTTGATTTTTTAGTTCCATTATCAAAAACAATGATAGTGGCGATGTTAATATTTATGTTTGTTTTTGGTTACAACCAGTACCTATGGCCATTATTAGTAACAAGTTCAGAGCAATACTGGACAGTAGTAATGGGACTAAAGATGATGTCAGGTTCAATTGTTCATCGTTTTGCATTTGTTATGATGTCTATGGTTCCACCAATTTTAATTATAATTGTTTTACAAAAACATTTTATTAAAGGAGTTTTTCAAGATAAATGAAAATAAAACCACTTCAAATTGTTGCTCATATTATTTTAATAATAGGAGTTTTGTTAATGGTTCTCCCAATTTGGATTTCTTTTGCAAGTTCTACACATGAAAATGTATCTATACTTACAGAAGGTATGAGGTTTACTTTGGGTGATCAATTTTCAAGAAACTATAATGAAGTTTTAAATGAAAAAGGTGGTTGGTCTGAGGAAGTAACCGCTGCGAAAATGTTTATTAACAGTTTTATAATGGCTTTAGGAATTGCTACACTTAAAGTGGCTATTTCAGCAATGTCTGCATACGCTTTAGTTTATTATAGATTTAAATTAGCAGTACCAATTTTTTGGTTGATCTTCATTACTCTACTAGTTCCTTTAGAGGTGAGAATATTTCCAAGCTATAAAATAGTATCTGATTTAGGTTTGACCAATTCGTATACAGGACTTATTCTTCCATTAGTTGCCTCAGCAACGGCAACTTTTTTCTTCAGACAATTTTACAAAACAATTCCAGATGAATTATTGGAGTCTGCAAAATTAGATGGAGCAAATGCTTGGAGTTTTTTCATTGATTTCTTAGTTCCACTATCAAAAACTATGATAGCTGCAATGTTTATATTTATGTTTGTTTATGGATATAGCCAATATTTATGGCCATTGATTATGACTACTGCCGAAGAATATTGGACTGTTGTAATGGGGATGAAAATTATTTACACAGAGAGTTACGAAGGAGTTGCACTACCAAGAACCGCAGAAAGATTTGCGTATATTATTTTGTCTATGATCCCCCCAGTATTAGTGGTGGTATTTTTACAAAAATGGTTCATAAAAGGATTAATTCAAACGGAGAAATAAATGAGTTTTTTAGATTTAAAAAATGTGACAAAAATTTACCCTAATGGCACAAAAGCAGTACATGAAACTTCATTAAGTATTAGTGAAGGAGAGTTCATGGTTTTTGTAGGACCTAGTGGATGTGGAAAATCAACGTTGTTAAGAATGGTTGCAGGTTTAGAGGATATAACTGAAGGTGATATTAATCTTGATGGACAATTAATAAATGAAGTTGATCCATCTGAAAGAGATGTAGCAATGGTATTTCAGAACTATGCATTGTATCCACATATGAATGTTTATAACAATCTAGCTTATGGTTTAAAAAACAGAGGAATTGACAAAGAAACAATCGAGCAAAAAGTTAATGATGCAGCTAAACTTTTACAAATTTCAGATTTTTTACAAAGAAAACCATCAATGTTATCTGGTGGTCAAAGACAAAGAGTTGCTATGGGTAGAGCGATTGTTAGAAACCCTAAAATATTCTTATTTGATGAGCCTCTTTCAAACTTGGACGCAAAACTAAGAATCCAGATGAGACTTGAAATCAAAAAACTTCAGCAGAAAGTTGGAGTAACAAGTATATTTGTTACACACGATCAAGTTGAGGCCATGACCCTTGCGGATAGATTGGCTGTTATAAATAATGGAATTATTGAACAGCTTGGAACCCCTATTGAAATTTATAATAATCCGGAATCTTTATTTGTTGCTGGTTTTATCGGTTCACCACAAATGAATTTTTTAGATGCTAATTTAAACAACAAAACGCTGTCAGCTGAAAATTTTGAAATAAAAAATATAGATAGCGATTATAATGGTGAGGTTACTTTAGGAATAAGACCAGAGCATTTAATAGAGTCTGAAAATGGTTTGATAAATTTAAAAGTAGAATTGGTAGAACAGCTAGGTTCAGATAATCTTGTTTATGGACAAATAAAAAATATAAAAGATTTTTGTTATAGATCTCCAGGAAACCAAATAATCAAAAAAGGCGACACTCTAAGTTTGAATATTGAAGAAAATAAATATTATATCTTTGATAAAAGCACTGGCAAAAGAGTAAACTAAATTTGATTTTAGCAAAACCAAATCATATAAAAATTTATGGTCACCGAGGAGCAAGAGGCGATCTACCAGAAAATACACTAGATAGTTTTAAATATTTATTTGATAATAATATTAATGCCTACGAAACAGATATTTTAATTTCAAAAGATTTAGTACCAGTTATTGCTCATGATTTTAGATTAGATCCAAGTAGAACAAAAGATAATGAAGGAAATTGGATAGAGGATGAAAATATAAAAATATTTGATTTAACTTATAAAGAACTTTTAAAATTTGATGTAGGTTCAGTAAATAAATTATCTAGATATGGTAGAAGATTTATTAATCAAAAAAAATTAGAAAATCAAAAAATACCAAAACTTTCTGAATTATTAGAAATGTCTAAAAAAAATAAATCTGAAAATTTATTAATTAATTTAGAAATTAAATCTACACCAGACGAAGAAAATTTAACACCGGAACCAGAAGATACAGTAAAATTAGTTATGAAGGATATAAATGGATCACATTTAAAAGATAAAATAATCGTTTCATCATTTGATTGGAGAACTTTAACAGTAATCAAAAATAACTATCCAGAAATTCCAAGAGCTTACTTAACTCAACATTTGACAGGAATTAACGTTAATCAAACTATCTTCAACAGATCTCCTTGGTTGAGCTTTTTACCATATTATGAAGACCATGAATTACCAGGAATTATAAAGTCACAAGGTGGAAAAGCTTGGCATCCTTACCGGAAAGACATTACAAAAAAACTTGTTGATATTTCTCATCAAGAGGATTTGCCAGTGAATGTATGGACGGTAAATAAAGAGTACGAGATGTTAAAAATGATTGAATATGGTGTAGACGGCATCATGACAGATTATCCACTAAGGTTGAAAGAACTTTGTGATAAAGAAAATGTAAAATGGTTCTAATTTATTTTAATGGATTTAAACATAGTTAATAATGAGGAAAAATTTTTATCAGGTAAACTTCAAGGATATAGTTTAAAGGGTGCTGAAAATAAATTTGATGACAAAGGGAAACCTTTATCATTTCCAGGCTGTACAATAATTTGCAATATTCCTCTTAATACTGATTTATCTAATGAAATTATTTATTTTCAAAAAAAAATAGAAAATTTTAATCCTAAAAAAACTTATTTCTATTTACCTCCTTCCAGCTTTCATATGACATTATTTGATTGTTGTAATTTAAATACAAAAAACACTAATTATTGGCCATCAAATATAGATCCTAATATGGATTACAAAAATATAGCTATTGAGTTAAATAAAAGAATTAAGGATTATATTTTTCCTGAAGAATTAAACTTAAAATTAAAAATGTTTTTTGGTGGTTACAGTATTATTTTAGAACCATTTTCTGAAAAGGACGAAAAAATATTAAGAAATTGTAGAGATGAACTAAGCAGTTTGTTAAAAATTCAATTTGAAAATCATCAAAGATACACTTTCCATATTACTTTAGCGTATATATTAAGAGAACTTAATCAAACTGAAATAAAAAATTTAATTGAATTTAATAAAAAATTATTTTTTGACTTTAGTAAAAGGTTTCCAAAACTAACTCTTGAAAAACCTGAAATGTGCACCTTTGAAGATATGTTAGAATTTAAAAGTATTAATTCTTCCAACCAGTAACAGTTTTTACTTCAAGATATTCTGTAAGTCCCCATACTCCACCTTCTCTACCATTTCCTGATTGTCTATATCCCCCAAACGGGGTGCCTGCGTCAGCTGCATTACCATTTATGTAAACACAACCTGATCTTAATTTTTTTGCAACTCTATGAGCTTTTTCTCTGTCATCAGTTTGTAAATAATTTCCTAAACCATATGAAGTATCATTAACAATGTTTACTGCTTCATCTTCAGTTTCAAATGGAATAATAGATAGAACTGGACCAAAAATTTCTTCTTTTGCTATTCTCATCTCATTTGTAACATTTGTGAAAATTGTGGGTTTAATAAAATAGCCTTTATTTAATCCATTAGGTAGTTCAGGACCTCCTGCAGCTAACGTTGCTCCTTCTGTAATTCCACTTTCAATTAAATTTATAATTTTATCATACTGAGTTTTTGAAATTACAGGTCCAATGTGATCTCCTTTTTTAGAGGCTTGATCAACTCCTATTTTGTTTGCCTCATCAACTGCTTCATCCACAGCTCTTTGGTAAATAGATTTTTCAACAAGCATTCTTGTAGGTGCATCACAGGATTGACCTGAATTACTCATTACATTTCTGATACCATCTCGAACTGCATTTTTATAACTGTCCGCAAAAACTATATTTCCACCTTTGCCTCCAAGTTCTAAACAAACTCTTTTAATTGTTTCAGCTGCATTTTTTGAAATTAATCTCCCAGCTCTTGTTGAACCTGTAAAAGAAACCATATCAATATCAGGATGACTTGAAATTTGAGTTCCAACGCCAACACCATCTCCATTCACTAAATTAAAAACCCCTTTAGGAAATCCAACTTCATCAATCATTTCTGCAAATAGCATTGCTGATATTGGTGCTATTTCTGAAGGCTTCAATATCATCGTGCATCCTGTTGCAAATGCAGGAACTACTTTGAGAGCTATTTGGTTTATTGGCCAGTTCCATGGAGTTATTAATCCACAAACACCAATTGGTTCATAATAAATATGATTATTTGATTTTTCATCAAAATGCTCATCAAATTCAAATTCTTTAAGTCTAATTATAAAATCTTCCAAGTGAGCTTGTCCAGATGCAGTTTGCACATCTGTAGCCCAATCCATTGGTGCTCCCATTTCTAATGAGATAGCTTCAGCCATTTCACCAAACCTTCTTTTGTAAATAGTTAATAATTTTTCAAGTAAATCTAATCTTTCTTCTTTAGTGGTTTCTTTAAAGCTCTCAAATGCAGTTTTTGCAGCTTTTACAGCATTATCTGTATCATCTTTTGAACCTAACGAAATAATTGCACAAGGATCTTCATTACATGGGTTAATTACTTCGAAGTCATTTTTTTTAACTGGATCAACCCATCCACCATTTATATAAAATTTTCTTTTATCTAACATTTAATAATCTTAGCATATTTATTAAATTTCATAGCCTTTTTCTTCTGGTTCATTATCCACAAGCTCATCAGGAAAACCTTCAGCTCTAAAATTAATATTATTTAAATCCTCCATTCTTTTTACAATCATGGAAGACCATGCTCTTGAACCATATTTTTTTTGTCCATCTTTAAATATCTCAACTATCTTTGGCGAAATCTCTAAAGGAGCATTTAATTTCTTAGCCAGATTATCAAATAAACCAGTATCTTTTAAAACAAGATCCATTGTGAAATTGATATTATAAGAGCCATTTAAAATAACCTGACTTTCTGTTTCATGTACAAAAGAATTTCCAGATGAAACTGCTATACCTTTAAATGCTTTAGTTAGATCTAAATTTGATTTTTTCGCAACAGTCCATGCTTCACCTAAAGCTACTAAATGAACTGATGCTAAATAATTTGTTATGACTTTAAGAACTGATGCACTACCTAGTTCACCAGTATGTAATACTTTTCTACCCATTACAGTTAATGCAGGCAATATTTTTTCAAAAGCTTTTCTTTCTCCACCTACAAATATAGCAATATTACCTGTAGCAGCTCTATGACAACCACCGCTTACAGGCCCATCTAGAGGGATAGCTTTTTTTGATATTACCTTATTCCCAAGTCTTTTAACTTCATTTTCATCTGTTGTACTCATTTCTAACCAAATTTTATTTTCTGACAAACCATTTAGAACTCCATCTTCATTTTCCATAACTTCTGCAGAAACCTCAGGCGAAGGAAGAGAAGTAATTATTAGATCTGATTTTTCTGCTAATTCTTTAGGAGATTTTGCAATTTTAGCACCTAGCTTTTTAAATTCATTTGTTAAACTTTCATCTATTTCTCTAACAATAACATCAAAATTATTTCTTATTAAACTTCCAGCTAGTTTACCGCCTACATTTCCTAAACCAATAAAACCTATTTTCATTTTATTTCCTCTTCTTTTTTATTTTTTGTAAATACAATTAAAATCACACCTACTATTATTATTGCACCACCTATAAATAATTCTTGTGTTGGTTTTTCACCTAAAAGAAAAATTGCAGCCAATAATCCTGTTGGTGGTATACCCATCGTAACGATAGGAAGCACTTTATAAAGCGGGTTATTTTTTAAAACATAATAGAAACAACCATAAGTAATTGGTTGCATGATGAAACCAATATAAATTGCAATGATCCAGTGATCAATTTTTGCATTTGTTAAATAATTAATTGTATTTCCATCAATTATTGCAGAAAGCATTATTAAAATTGGTCCAGAGAATAATGCTAACCATGCAACTAAAGCTAAAGGATTTATTTCTTTACTTAAAGGTTTAACCATAACTTGTCCAAGAGCCCATATAGCAGATCCTAAAATTGTAAGACCAATTCCAATAAATTTTCCATCCAAGTTAGGAGATCCAGTTAAAATATAAACACCAACAAAAGCGATAGCTATACCAATCAAAGCTCTAATAGTTGGTTTTTCTTTAAGCATGAAGTAAGCAAAAATAACTCCAAACGGAACTTCCATCTGAACCAAAAGAACTGCTGAAGATGCATCAATTAAATCTAAACCAGTATATGTAATACTATATTGCAACGTATTAGCCACTAATGATGCAGCAAATATTCTTTTCAAATATCCTTTAGGAATTGGAAACCACCAAATTAATAATGATGCAGCAAATGTAAATCTGATACCCATTAAAAGAACAGGAGGAAAAGATTCAAATGCTGGTTTAGCAATTACAAAACCGAAGCCTAAAAAAATAGGCACAAGGGATGCTACGAAAGTATCTTTTATATTCATGCCTATTTTAATATTAATGATTATTAAAGAACTTATGATATATTCACTTTTTAATTTATGAATTCAACAAAAATAGATCCTAAGTTTATCGGCCAAGCTAACCCTAGAGTTGGTTTAATTGCTCTTGCTAGTGATTTTATGATTGAAAAAGATTTTATAAATGTGATTAAAAATAAGAAAATCGATTTCTTTGTTAATCGTATTGAGTGTTACAACCCTCTCACGAAAGAAAACTTGATTAAAATGTCTAATAAAATCACTGACGTTACAAAAGATATTTTACCTGATCAAGACTTGGATTGTGTAGTTTATGGATGCACATCGGGAACTATTGCTGCTGGTCATAATTCAATTGAAGAAAAAGTTAAAGTTGCTAAACCAATGGCAGATGTATCAACACCAAGCACTGCTGCTATTAAAGCATTAAAGAAATTAAATATTAAGAAAGTTTCAATATTTACCCCTTATAGCAAAAAATTAAATGACGATGTTTTAGATTATTTTAAAAGTGAAGGTTTTGAAGTTACATCAAATTCTTATTTTGATATTCAAGATGATTATGACATTGGAAAAGTTGATCAAGATTATTTGTATGAAGTATTATCAAAAATAGATTTGAATGGAGCTGATGCTTTATTTGTTTCATGCACAGCTTTACCAGTTCTAGAAATTATTGATAAATTAGAAAAAAAATTAAATACGACAGTTTTATCTAGCAATCAGGCGTTAATTTGGGATACCCTTGTAAAAATAAAAAAAAATAATTCAGTTGAAGGGTTTGGAAAATTATTCCAAGTAAATTAATGTCATTTAGTAAAGAAGAATATAGACAAAGGTTAAAAAAAGTTCAGAAAATGATGCAGGAAAAAGGCATCGAACTTTTAATTTCACATGATACAAATAATATGAATTATTTAACAGGCTATGATGCGTGGTCTTTCTATTATGCTCAATGTGCTATTGTTCATGTAAATGCTGATGAGCCTTTATGTTTTGTAAGAGCACAGGATGCTGGGGGTGCGTATATAACAACTTACTTAAAAAACGAAAATATTATTGTTTACGATGAAAATTACATTCATACATGGCCAAAACATCCTTATGATTATTTAGTTGAAATCATTAAAGAGCGTAAGTGGGATAAACTAAATATAGGGGTTGAAATGGATGCCCATTATTTTACCGCCTTCTGTTATGAAAAAATTAAACAGGGATTACCAAACGCACAAATAAAGGATAGTGATCGTTTGGTTAATTGGGCAAGATTGGTTAAATCTGATGCTGAGATTGGTTTTATGAAATCTGCTGCAAAAATATCAGAAAAAGGAATGAAAACTGCAATGGAAGTAATTAAACCAGGTGTTAGACAATGTGATGCTGTAGGTGAAATTCAAAAAACATTATTTTATGGTACAGAGGAATATGGTGGTGAGTATTCTAGTATAGCAACTTTACTACCAACAGGAAAAGGAACCTCAGCTTCACATTTAACAGCAACTCAAGAAAAATTTGTCGAAGGAGAGGCTACAATTATTGAATTATCTGGAGTTTATAAGAGGTATCATGCTCCAATGGCCAGAACAGTTCTGCTGGGAAAACCTAATCAACTTAAGATTGATACAATGAATAAAACCATCGAGGCACTTAATGCTGGAATTAGTGCAATCAAACCTGGAAATACAGCAGATGACGTTGCTCAATCATTTTGGAAAGTTTTAGATAAATATGGAATAGAAAAAAAATCTAGAACAGGTTATTCAATTGGAATTGGTTATCCACCTGACTGGGGAGAACATACACTTAATATATACAAAGGTGATATGACAGTTCTAGAACCTAATGTTTGTTTTCACATGATTGCAGTAATGCAGTTTGGAGACTGGGGCGTTGAGGCATCTGAGGCTATTAGAGTTACTGAGAATGGATCGGAGTTATTCTGTAATTTTCCAAAAGAGCTTCATATAAAGAGCTAATTAACTATTGAAATCTATTTATACAAATGTTTTATATTCAATTTTATGTCTAAAAATCCAGAATTTGTAAAATTTGATAAAGTAGATAAAAGTTATGACGGTAAAGTTCTTGTCGTTAAGGATCTTCAATTAGATATTGCTGAAGGTGAATTTATAACAATGCTTGGTCCTTCTGGTTCAGGTAAAACAACCTGTTTAATGATGCTAGCTGGATTTGAAACTCCAACTAATGGTGAAATTTTATTGGATGGGAATATAATTTCCAATATTCCTCCTCATAAAAGAGGAATTGGAATGGTTTTTCAAAACTACGCGCTATTTCCTCATATGACTGTATACGAAAATTTAGCTTTTCCATTAAGAGTAAGGAAAGTTGAAAAAGATGAGATAGATAAAAAAGTTGATAAAGCTTTATCGATGGTATCTTTAAATGGGTTTGAGTCAAGAATGCCTGCACAGCTTTCGGGTGGACAACAACAGCGTGTTGCAGTTGCCAGAGCATTAGTGTTCGATCCTGCTGTAGTATTAATGGATGAGCCTCTAGGAGCATTAGATAAAAATTTAAGAGAAAGCATGCAATATGAAATTAAACATATTCATGAAAGTATCGGAGTAACAGTTGTTTATGTAACTCATGATCAAAGTGAAGCTTTAACAATGTCTAATAGAATAGCAGTTTTTAATGATGGAAAAGTTCAACAATTATCAGATCCCGCAGAACTTTATGAGAAACCAGTAAATTCTTTTGTTGCAGAATTTATAGGTGAAAATAATACATTTAATGGAGAGGTAATTGATATAGCGCAAGACAAATGTAAAGTTAAATTAGCTAACTCTGAAATATTAGCTAATCCAATTTCTGTTAAGTCTAAAGGAGAAAGAACAACTGTTTCGTTAAGACCGGAAAGAGCTCTAATTAATCCAAATGATAAAATGGACAATATGTTTACTGGTAAGATTGAAGAAGTGATTTATCACGGAGATCATACTAGAGTTAGATTAAATCTTTTAGGAAGTTCAGATTTTATTTTAAAAGTTCCTAATAGCACATCTAACCTAGAGTTAAAAGTAAGTCAGGATATAAATATTGGGTGGAACAGCACAGACGCTAGAGCATTAGATCCTAAGTAATATTTCATCTAAAACATAATATATATTAAGGTAAAAATGAGCTGTTGACTTCGGTTTGTCTATTTGTTGTACTTTTGTTTATATAAATTAATTTATATTAACGTTTAAACGGAGGAATAATGAAGAAAATAAGTAAATTATTACTAGCTCTTTCTTTTGCTCTTTCAATAACTTCATCAGCATTTGCAGTTACTGTTGCATCTTGGGGTGGAGCTTATACAGAGTCTCAAAAGTTAGGGTATGGTGATCCGACTGCTAAAGCACTTGGAATAGAAGTCAACTGGGTTGACTATTCTGGTGGTTTATCAGAAATTAAAGCACAAAAAGAAGCAGGTGCAATCACTTGGGATATTATAGACTTATTCGCATTTGATACTATTAATGGATGTGATGAAGGTTTATTTGTTGAATTTGATTTTGACAAAGACTTCCCACCAGCACCGGATGGAACTCCTGCAAGTGAAGACTTTTTCACAAGCATGCCTAGTAAATGTGCAGTAGGAAACATTTTGTATTCTTGGAACTATGCATTCGATACAAGAGCTTTTAGTGGTAAAGAACCATCAACTATCAAAGACTTTTTCGATACTAAAAAGTTTCCAGGAAAAAGAGCAATCTACAAAAGTGCTTTAACTAACCTTGAAATCGCTTTAGCTGCTGACGGAGTTAAAATGGGTAAAGGTGGTGAAAGACTTTACAGATTTATGGAAGAAAAAGATGGATACATCGACAGAGCAATGAATAAAGTAAAAGCTCTTTGTGAAGATCCAAATGGAGGATGTGTATTCTGGTCTGCTGGTGCTCAACCACCTGAACTATTAGTTGCAGGTGAAGTTGTAATGGCTACAGGGTGGAATGGAAGATTCTTCAACGCTGAAATTGGTGAAGGTGCTCCAATAAAACAAGTATGGGATGGTCAAGGTCTTGACTACGAATATTTCGCACTTGTTAAAGGTGGACCAGATGAAGCAAATGCTAAAAAAGCTTTAGCTATGATGACTAACACTGAAATGTTAGCTGGTAGTGCGAAGTACATTGCATATGCTCCATGGAGAAAATCTTCTCTTGAAATAATCAAAGCTGGTGAGCCTTGGTACAAAGATGGTAAAACTGAAATGATGCCTCAAATGCCAACTGCTCCTGCTAATACTAAAAGTTATTTTTTAGTAGATCCATTCTTCTGGGCTGATTATGGAACAGAGATTGGTGAAAAATGGGAAGCAATGAAAGCTGGTTTAAATTAAACTACTTTTAACCTTTAAAATTATATAATATAAATAGGGCGGTTTATAACCGCCCTTTTTTTTATGAGCTCAGAAACTAAAATATTAACTACTGACGGAGTTCCTCTAGAAGTCAGTTTAAAAAAGGCTGAAAAAAGAAATAAAATAAAAGCTTTTTTACTTGTTGCACCTTTACTACTATTTTTACTTATTACTTATATTTTTCCAATAGGAGAAATGTTTACGAGAAGTATTGATGACCGAATGGTCACCAATATGCTTCCAAAAACTTTTGCATCAATGGAAAAATGGGATGGTAAAGAGCTACCTCCAGAGGAAGTTTATAGAAGTTTTTATGAAGACTATAAAATACTTGCAGAAAAAAAAGAGCATGGAAAATTAGGTCAGAGATTAAATAAAGAAAAAAATGGATTTAACTCAATATTAAAAAGATTATTTAGGAAAGTTAAAAGAAACCAAATTGATGAAACTGTTAGTATTAAAGAACAAATAAATAAAATTCACAGAAACTTTACAAAAGTAGAATATTGGCAGGCTATAAAAAGAACAGCACCTCCTTATACCATAAATAAATATCTTAAAGGCATGGATATGTATTTAGATGAAGATGGTAATGTAGCTCAGGTTAGCGAAGATAGGAGAATACATAGAATATTATGGCTACGAACATTAGAAATAGCACTGTTTGTAACTATTTTCTGTTTCTTAATGGGTTATCCAATCGCACATTTATTAGCAACCCTTCCAATGAAATACAGCAACCTACTTATGATATGCGTGCTATTACCTTTTTGGACCTCATTATTAGTTAGAACAGCAAGTTGGATGATTTTATTACAGCAGCAAGGACTTGTTAATGATTTTTTTGTTATGATTGGACTTGTGGCAGATAATAATAGACCTGAAATGATGTATAATAAAGTTGGCACCTATGTTGCAATGACACAAATCTTATTACCTTTTATGGTTCTGCCGCTTTACAGTGTTATGAAAACAATTTCACCAAGCTTAATGAGAGCAGGCAAATCTTTAGGTGGCACACCTTTCGTTGCATTTTGGAAAATTTATTTTCCATTAACGATACCTGGTATTGGTGCAGGTTGCTTGTTAGTATTTATACTTGCAATTGGATATTATATAACACCAGCATTAGTTGGAGGTGCATCAGGAACATTAATAAGTAATCAAATTGCATTTCATATGAAACAAACATTGGATTGGAGTTTTGCTTCTGCAATGGGATTAATGTTGTTGACTGGAGTATTGGTTATTTATTGGATTTATAACAAATTAGTAGGAGTAGATAATATTAAATTAGGATAATTATGGCTTTACCAAGTTATACAGAAACAAGATATAGAGTGTGGCATTATATTTATATTAGTATTTGTACATTTGTTTTTTTCTTTTTAATTGCACCATTGTTTGTAATTTTTCCATTATCTTTTAATGCGGAGGAATTTTTAGTTTTTTCTGAAGGAATGAAAAATCTTGATCCAGATGCATTTTCTCTAAGATGGTATAAAGACATGATTTATGGAACTAAAAATCCTTGGGGTCTTGCTGCAAAAAATAGTTTCATAATTGCTATTTTTGCAACAATTGGTTCAATCATCCTTGGAACTTTAGCTGCATTAGGTTTAAGTAGCAGGCATATGCCTTATAAAGGAATTATTATGGCAACCTTAATCTCACCAATGATCGTTCCATTAATTATATCTGGTGTAGCAATCTTCTTTTTTATGGCAAAAGTTGGTTTGGCTGCAACACATACTGGTATTGTATTTGCACATATAATTTTAGGAACTCCTTTTGTAGTGATAACCGTTACCGCTACTCTTTCAGGGTTTGATCACAGTGTAACTAGAGCAGCTGCAAGCTTGGGAAGTAATCCAGTTAATACATTTATGAAAATTACTCTTCCACTAATATTGCCAGGAGTTATTTCTGGAGGATTATTTGCTTTTGTAACTTCGTTTGATGAAGTTGTGGTTGTACTGTTTTTAGCTGGGTTAGATAATACTACTATACCAGTTCAGATGTGGACAGGATTAAGAGAGCAATTAAGTCCAACTATTCTAGCGGTTGCAACTTGTTTAATTATTTTATCAACACTAATTTTGGTTACTGCTGAACTCCTAAGAAGAAGATCTGAGAGATTAAGAGGAATTAATAGATAAAATTACACAGCTTCTATTATTGTTGCAATCCCCATTCCTAAACCAATACATTGAGTAGCAAGAGCGTATTTTTTATTTTCTCTTTTTAAAAGTTGTGAAGCTTTTCCTGTTATCCTTGCACCAGTAGCGCCCAAAGGATGTCCTAAAGCAATTGCACCACCGTCTAAATTCACTTTATTAATATCTATTTCTAAATCTTTGATACAAGCTAGTGATTGAGATGCGAAAGCTTCATTTAGCTCCACAATATCAATGTCTTTTATTGAAAGTTTAGCTCTTTCCAAAGCTTTTTTGGTAGCTGAAATTGGACCTAATCCCATATAGTTTGGATCACACCCTTCAACAGCAGTAGATTTTATTCTTCCAAGAATTTCTAAATCATTTTCTTTAGCAAAATTTTCTTCACATATTAGAGTTGCAGCAGCTCCATCAGTTAGAGGAGATGAAGTAGCAGCTGTTACACTTCCATTCTGATCAAACACCAGCTTTAAATTATCTAATTTTTCCATAGTGCTATTTGGTCTAATATTTTCATCTATTTTGAAATCACCTATCTTTGTAATTTCGCTTACAAATTTATTTTTCTGTTGTGCTTCATTTGCTTTTCTATGACTTTCTAATGAGAACTCTTGTTGCTCTGTTCTTGAAATATTATATTTTTTTGCAACATTTTCCGCAGTGATTCCCATTGATAAATATAAATGTGGATTTTGTTTTTCTTCATCTGAATAAGGATAAGGCAAAGGATCAAACCCAGTTCTAACTCTTGTCATACTTTCTACTCCTCCACAAATAAATGCCTTTCCCGAACCGATTGCTATTTTTCCAGCAGCAATATGAATTGCTTCCATAGAAGATCCACACCATCTATCCACAGTCATTCCTGGTACTCTAATGTCTAAGTCAGACAAAAAGGTTATTAATCTTCCAATATTAAAACACTGTTCACCAACTTGAAAAGCACATCCAATAACAACATCTTCAATGTCTTTGGGATCAATTTTTGATTGTGAAACTAGGTTTTTAACTACTTCAGCTAGCAGATTAACTGGTTTTACATCTATTAATTTTCCTTTATTTGCCATTGCAAAAGGTGATCTGGAGTAACCAGCTATTACTGAATTGTACATTTTTCTCTTTAATATTATGTTAATTTATATAGCTTACCATTTTAATTAATCAGGAAATTTGTCTTATTTCAAGTTTTTGATTAATTCAATAAAAGTTTACTAATTATGGATATAAAAAAAGTAGTTGTTATCGGATCTGGTACGATGGGCAGTGGAATTGCAGCACATCTATGTAATGCCAATGTGCCAGTAACTCTTTTAGATTTAACAACAGAAATATCTGAAAAAGCTAGAGATAGAATTCATAAATCAAGACCTCCATTGCTTTTAGATAAAACCAAAATTGAAAATATTAAAGTTGGGAACATTAATGATAATTTTGATGTAGTAAAAGAAGCTGATTGGGTTGTTGAGGCTGTTGTTGAAAGAATTGATATAAAGCACAATATTTATGAAAAAATATTTAAGAATAGAAAACAGGGAGCTATTGTTTCATCAAACACATCATCTATCCCAATAAAAGTTTTATCAGAAAAATTAAATGAAGAAGAAAAAAAAGATTTCTGCATAACTCATTTCTTTAATCCAGTTAGATACATGGGGTTACTTGAAATTGTAAAAAATGAAAATAATGATTTAGACAAAATCAATTCTCTTAAAAAATTTTGTGAAATTGAATTAGGTAAAGGTGCTATCGTTTGTAATGATACACCTGGTTTTTTGGGAAATAGAATAGGTGTTTATGCAATGCAGGTAGCAATGACTGAAGCATTTAGAATGAAATTATCTATTGAAGAAGCTGATGCAGTGTTTGGAAGACCAATGGGTATACCCAAAACAGGTGTTTTTGGCTTATATGACCTAATTGGAATTGATTTGATGGCTGATGTTTTAAAAAGCTTTATTAAAGAGCTTTCTGAAAATGACGAATTTCAAATTGTTGCAAAAGAAATTCCATTAGTAAAAAAATTGATTGATACAGGTTACACTGGACGTAAAGGAAAAGGTGGTTTTTACAGAATGAATAAAATTGGAAACCAGAAAATATTAGAGGCTATTAATTTAGAAACAGGTGAATATACAAACTCAAAAAAAATAGATTTAGGAGTTGAGACTGTAAATATAAATAATTTAATTAATCGAAAAGATAAATATGGTGAATATGCTTGGGAAGTAATTTCTAAAATAATAAAATATGCGTCTTCTCTAGTTCCAGGAATTACAGATAAGTTCAACGATATAGATGAAGCAATGAGACTTGGTTTTAATTGGGCAATGGGCCCTTTTGAAATGTTAAAATCAATTGGGGTAGAAAATTTTTTTTCAAGAATAGATAATTTTGAAAACAATAAATTTTTAGAAAATTTATCTAAATCAAAAGATGAAAACTTTTATGGAGAAAGACAACTTTACACTGATATTGAAACACTAGGAAAAATTAGACCGGCAGCAATAAAAGTAGATAAAAACAATTCTGCTGAAATTTACCGTTTTAAAGATTTTAATATTGTTGAATTTACAACAAAAGCTTGTGCACTAGATTACGACTCGATGGATGCATTAAAAAATGCAACCGACAAACCGCTTATTGTTATGAATGAAAGTATGCAATTTTCTGCAGGTGTGAATTTAAGTTATACGATGAATTTTGCAGACAAGGGTGATTTCAAGTCTATAGAAAAATTTATTAAATATTTCCAAGATACTTGCAAAACATTAAAATACTCTAATTACCCAGTAGTGTCTGCACCTTCTGGTCTAACTTTGGGTGGTGGTTTTGAAGTTTTGGTTCAAAGTAATTTTGTTGCATCACACACAAATATTGTCGTTGGTCTTGTAGAGACAATTGTTGGATTAGTGCCAGCTGGAGGAGGATGTAAAGAGATGTTATGGAGATGGTCACAAACTGATGAAGCAAAATCTGATCCTGATTATGCTCCTTTAAAAGTATTTGATATTATTGGATACGCAAAAACGGCAACTTCACCTGTAGAAGCTGAACCTTTGAAATATTTAAAACCTGAAGATAAAAAAATCATGAATAGAAACAGTCTTTTTGAGGAGGCTAGAAAACTTATATTTCAAAACAAAGATTTTTTTCCTCCAGAAGAGTGTAAATTTAATCTATCTGGAAAACCTTTAAAAGAGAAGATGATTAAAGTTTTAGAGAAATTATATAATGAAAAAATTATATTAGACCATGGAATGCATGTTGGAACTGAACTGGCAAATGTTTTAAGTGGTGGTGATACAAATTTAGATAAAACTTTATCAGAAGATGATCTTTACAAATTAGAGTTAGATTCTTTTATGAGATTGATAGAAACTAAACAAACTCAGGATAGAATTAAACATACTCTTTCAACTGGAAAGCCTCTAGTTAATTAGTCTCTAGCATTCTAAAAGTGTTTATATAATCAGGTCTAAGTACATATATTGCTTTATTACCTGTTTTTATTTTCTTAATAATATCTAGGCCATACTTCACTTTTCCAATTGGAGTATATTCTCCTTGATAAATTGGTATTTCTTTCAAAGTTATAAAAAACTCACTATCCTCTGAGTTAAATTCAGTTGATCTTGCAAAACCGATACTTCCCTCAGTAAATTTAAAATCATCACTAAGTTCTGATTTTAATAATCCCAATCCAGATTTTCCACTTCCAATTTTTGAGTAATCTAAATACTCAACGTTACCAAATTCAATATCACCAGCTTGCACTAATGTATTTTTAACAACTTTATAGAAAGCTGAACCATCATACATTTTTTTTTTAATGAGTGTTTTAAATCTTTCAACAGCTTTTGGAGATATTTTTGGGTATAGCTCAATAATTACATTCCCACAATTTAGATTCATTACAGCAATATTATCTGGGTTCTCAAAGTTTAATTTTTTTAAATCATTCTTGTCTACAAACAAACATTTATTTTTTAATAAAAAAAAAGATGAAAAAGCAGAAACAGCCAAAACAATTAAAAAAATAAACAAGATTTTTTCTGATTTTGAAGCTTTAATCGTTTTAATCATAAAATATTTTCATCAATTTTAAATATATTGGTTTTAATAAAATTAACCTTATTATTTAATATTGGGTCATTTTTTATTTTCTGTTCAATTAAATTTTTATTAACCATTAAAAAAGAAAAGATTTCAGCCATATCTTCTGATGGAATTGATTTTGAATATTCTGTTAAAAAACCATTTGTATTTTTATACAAATCTAAATTTAATCTATCAGAGCAAGTGGAGCATTCAGCGTATTCGAAGTCAGAATTGTTAAATAAAGAAAATTTTTGATCATTTAAATCATCCTCATAACTATTTTGAATCATATGAAAAATTTCATGATGGATCATTCTTTCAAAATATTTTTCATTAAAGTTAATGTCTAATATTAAAGTTCTATTTTTATTATCTGGTATTCCACCAGTATTAATGTTCGAAATAAATAAGCCTTCACAAAATACAATGTATTTTAAATTTATTTTTTTTAGGAATTTTGCATTATATCTTTTTATATTTCTTTCAATAATAGGAAATTTTGTATTAAGACTTCCTTGATTTGTCTTATTGCAAGTAATGTTGTCATCTACTCCTATTTTAAAATCTTCTTTTGCATTTAGATAACGGATATTATTCTCGTTTTTTAGCTTGTAGATTTCTAAGTTTGGAATTTTTATTAGATTGTATATTTCATCAGCATTTACATGGGAAAACTGAAATATTAAGATGAATAATAATATAATTTTCATTAATTTATTATAGACGAATTAGATTGGATCATATTATCTTAGATTAATAAAAAATGACAAAAGAAAGAAACAAAAATCCTATTCAACCAGTAAGTGGAACGAAAGTACCACGATTTGCTGGACCAAGTACTTTTGCAAGATTGCCAGAATTAAGAGATGTTGAAAGTTGTGATGTTGCAATTGTCGGTATTCCATTTGATGCTGGAACTAGTTATAGGCCTGGAGCAAGATTTGGCCCTCAGAGTATCCGACAAGCATCAAGACATTTGAGAACAAATTATCATCCAAGTTATGATGTAGAGCCTTTTAAAATTCAACAAGTTGCTGATGCTGGAGATATTTCTTGTAATCCATTTAGCATTGATGAAGCAATTAAACAAATAGAAGAGGGAGCAACTGATTTATTAAATAAAGTAGGTGGAATAATTAGTTTAGGTGGTGATCATACAATTGCAGTGCCATTGTTAAGAGCGATTAATAAAAAAAACAAAGGACCAGTTTCTTTAGTTCATTTTGATGCTCATTTAGATACTTGGGATACTTATTTCGGTGCACCATATACGCATGGAACACCTTTTAGAAGAGCAAGAGAAGAAGGTTTATTTTTAGACGATGCCTCAATGCATGTGGGAATAAGAGGACCTCTTTATAGTAGAGATGATATTAAAAATGATGAAAGTTTTGGTTTCAAAATAATTCACTGCGATGAATTTCAAACTGAAGGAACAGATAAAATTGCTGAAAGGATTAGAAAAAGAGTAGGAGACAATCCACTTTATCTATCTATAGATATTGATGTTTTGGATCCAGCATTTGCCCCAGGTACAGGTACACCAGAAATTGCAGGAATGACAACAAGAGAAATGGTAAATGTTTTAAGAGGGTTGTCAGGATTAAATTTAGTTTCTGCTGATGTGGTAGAAGTTTCACCCGCTTATGACCATGCAGAAGTTACATCTCTTGCAGCCGCAACAATAGTTTATGAATTAACAAATTTATTTGCAAAATCTTAAGGAAAGGATAATTTTAAGCCATGTTAGATAAAAAAAATTTTTATATTGATGGAGCATGGATTAAACCAAATAGCTCTGAGGAAATTAAAGTAATCGATCCAGCTACAGAGGAAAACTGTGCTGTAATTACTTTAGGAAATAAGGCAGATGTTGATTTAGCGGTTGGTGCAGCAAAAGATGCTTACGATTCTTGGGCATTCTCTTCTAAAGAAGAAAGAATTAGGTTATTAGAAAAACTTTATGAAAATTATAAGAAAAGATGGGCTGATATTGCAGAAGCGATAACTCTTGAAATGGGTGCTCCAAAAGATTTTGCAACAAAATTGCAAGCAGGAACAGGTGCAAGTCATATTAAATCATTCATCAGATATTTAAAAAATTTCAAATTTGAAAAACCATTAGGAGAACACGCTCCCAACCAAAGATTAATTTATGAACCAAAAGGTGTTTGTGCATTAATAACACCTTGGAATTGGCCCATGAACCAAGTTTGTTTAAAAGTGATGCCAGCAATTGCTGCTGGTTGTACAATGGTTTTAAAGCCGTCAGAATTAGCACCACTTTCATCAATGATACTTGCTGAAATTATCGATGAAGTAAAATTTCCAAAAGGTGTGTTTAATTTAGTTAATGGTGATGGAGCAACTACAGGTGATGCTCTTACAAGCCATCCAGATATTAATATGATTTCTTTCACGGGTTCAACAAGAGCAGGAGCTTTAATTTCTCAAAATGCTGCAAAAGATTTTAAAAGGGTAAGCTTAGAGCTAGGTGGAAAAGGAGCAAATATTATTTTTAAAGATGCTGATCCAGAAGCAATTGAAAGAGGTGCTTTAAGATGTTTTAGAAATTCTGGACAATCTTGCAATGCTCCAACAAGAATGTTGGTTGAAAAATCAATGTATGATGAAGCTATAGATAGATTAAAAAAATATACTGAAAACTTTGAAGTTGGTGATCCTAAAAAAGAAGGAGAGCACATAGGTCCAGTTATTTCAGAAACTCAATACAATAAAATTCAAACTTTAATTCAAAAAGGTATCGATGAAGGAGCAAAATTAGTTGCTGGAGGAATAGGTAAACCTGATGGATTAGACAAAGGTTACTTTGTTAAACCAACTGTATTTGCAGATGTAAATAATGAAATGGATGTTGCAAGAACTGAAATTTTTGGGCCTGTCTTATCTGTTATCCCATTTGAAACAGAAGAAGAGGCAATTAAAATTGCAAATGATACTTCTTATGGATTAACAAACTATATTCAAACCCAAGATTCTGAAAAAGTTCAAAGAGTTGCTAGAAAATTAAGATCTGGAATGGTGGATGTTAACGGAGCTGGTATTGCGGTTGATGCACCATTTGGAGGTTTTAAACACTCTGGTATTGGTAGAGAAGCTGGTGAACACGGCTTAGAGGAATTTTTAGAAGTAAAAGCTGTAGGTGGTTGGAGTTAATTTACCGATTTATCTTTTACACCTTCTAAAAATTTAAGGCATTTTTTCATTTCGTTTAATTCTATAAACTCATCAATTTTGTGAGCCTGTTCAATAGAACCGGGTCCACAAACAACTGTGCTAATTCCTAATTCTTGAAATAATCCAGCTTCAGTTCCAAAAGAAACTACTTCTCTAGAATTATCACCAGTTATATTTGATACAAATTCACACGCCTCAGATTCATCTAATCTGTTAAATCCAACAACTTCACCAATTGTTTCTTTTTTAATATAAGAATCTGGAAATACTTTTTTCATTTCTGGCAAGAGTACTTCATTTGCATATTTATCAATTTCATTTGTTACAAATTCTCCATCCTCTTTTACAACTGGTCTTGTTTCCCATTCAACACTACATTTGTCTGCAATAACATTATGAGCAATACCACCTTTAATACCTCCAATAGATAGAGTTGAATGTGGAGGATCAAAAATACTATTTTCATTAACTCTTTTTTTTAGCTCTTCTCTTATTTCTAAAAGTTTTCCAACATACCTTGTTGCATATTCTGCAGCATTTACTCCCAAATGTGGTTTTGAACTATGTCCCGCTAGTCCTCCAAAGTGAACTGTGTATTCATTCATACCTTTGTGCGCATCTATAATTTTCATTGTAGTTGGTTCACCAATTATACAAATTCCATTTTTGATATCTCTTTTTTTCAATTCCTCAATTAATAAAGGTGCACCAATACAAGCAGTTTCTTCATCAAATGTGTAACAGAAATGTAAATCTCTATCTAAATTACTTTCTTTAAAGATTGGCGCGTAAGCGAGCGTACATGCAATAAAACCTTTCATGTCACATGAGCCTCTTCCATAAAGTTTATCGTTTTTAATTGTTGCAACGAATGGGTCACTGCTCCAACCTTTAGAAACTGGAACCACATCTGTGTGACCAGATAATATTATTGGTTTTTTTGAGCTTTGATTTTTTGCTTTTAAAGTTCCAAAGAGATTAACTCTTTTTTTGTCATCATCATAAACTTTGAAAGTATCTATTCCAATGCTATTTAAAATGTTTTCACAATAATCTATTAAACTACTATTGTCTTGACCTGAGATAGTCTTAAATGCGATTAAGTCGGTTAAAATCTTGATTGATTTTTCATATAAATTGTTATCTATACTCATAAACTTAAAACACTATATTATATTATGATTAAAGAGCAAATTACCTATGACATTTTTGACAAATTAGATATTAGAGTTGGCACCGTAGTTTCAGTAAAAAAAAATGAAAAGGCAAGAAAACCATCTTTGGTAGTTGAAGTAGATTTTGGAAGCGAAATAGGCATCAAACAATCATCAGCACAAATTACTCATTATTATAATGAGGAGAATTTAAGAGGAAAACAAGTTATTGCAGTTTGTAATTTTCCTGAGAAAAATATTGCTGGAGTAGTTTCACAAGTATTGGTTTTAGGAGCAATCGATGCTGAAGGGAAAGTTACGCTTGTACATCCATCACAAAAAGCTGAGAATGGTTTACCAATTGCTTAGTAATGCATCCTGAAATTCTCTCAATAACTTTATTTGGAATTGTTGCTGCTTTTACACCTGGACCTAATAACTTTGTAGCTTTTTATTCTGGTTTTAACTTTGGTATAATTAGAACACTTCCGCATATAATTGGTGTCACCCTAGGTTTTCCATTTTTATTATTATGCCTAGCTTTAGGTTTGATAAATATATTTAAGCTTTATCCTTTAATTCAAGAAATATTAAAATATTTAGGAACTCTATTTTTGATTTATTTAGCTTATAAAATTTCTTTCTCAGGTCCCTCAAATCAAGAAAATAAAAATAAAAATCCAATTAGATTTCATGAAACTTTTATCTTTCAGTTTTTAAATCCAAAAGGTGTAATTGCATCCATTATTCTTGTATCGACCTATATAAATCCAGGAGAAACATTTGTTAGTTATACGACTCAAATTCTTGTTATGGCTTTACTAGTTTCAGTAACAAGCATAACTCTTTGGACTTTTTTGGGCAAATTCTTTAGGAAATTTGCGACAAATCAGAAATTTATTAATTATTTTAATTATGCTATGTCACTGCTTCTTTTAACAAGCATAATAACTTTTTATTTATAAAAAATGACACCAGGGAATAAAAATTCTTACAATTCATTAAAAAAAATCAGTATAAATAATAAAGAATATAATTATTACTCATTAAGAGAAGCAGAAAAAAATGGGCTAGAAGGGATTAGTAAACTTCCTAAATCTCTAAAAGTTTTATTAGAAAACTTATTAAGATATGAAGATGATTTAAGTGTTACAAAGTCTCAAATAGAAGCAATTAAAAATTGGTTAGAAACAAAAAAATCTAAAACTGAAATTGCATACAGACCTGCAAGAGTTTTACTTCAAGATTACACAGGAATTCCTGCTGTTGCAGATCTAGCTGCTATGAGGGAAGCTGTTAAAGAAAAAAATAAAGATCCAAATACAATCAATCCATTATCAGCAGTTGATCTTGTTATTGATCATTCTGTACAAGTTGACCAATCTGCAAAATCAGATTCATTTGAAAAAAATGTAGATATAGAATTCAATAGAAATGGTGAAAGATATTCATTTTTAAAATGGGGACAACAAGCTTTTGATAATTTTAGAATTGTCCCTCCAGGAACAGGAATTTGTCATCAGGTAAATTTAGAATACTTATCTAAAGTAGTTTGGTCTGAAGAATTTAAAGGTGAGAAATATATATTTCCAGATACACTTGTCGGCACAGACAGCCATACAACGATGGTTAATGGACTTTCCGTTTTAGGCTGGGGAGTGGGTGGTATTGAGGCAGAGGCAGGAATGTTAGGTCAACCTATATCTATGTTGATACCTGAAGTGATTGGTTTTGAAGTTAAAAATAAAATGCCAGAAGGTACAACAGCAACAGATCTTGTTTTAACAGTGGTAAAAATGTTGAGAGACAAAGGTGTTGTCGGAAAATTTGTAGAGTTTTATGGAGATGGATTAAAAAATCTAACTCTTGCAGATAGAGCAACTATTGCAAATATGGCTCCAGAATATGGTGCTACTTGTGGTTTTTTTCCAATAGATGATGAAACTTTAAAATATTTAAAATTTTCAGGAAGAGATCAGCACACTGTTGAAGTAGTTGAAAAATATGCAAAAGAACAAGGTTTGTGGGCAAGTAACGATTTAGAGTTTACTGATGTAATTTCTTTAGACATGTCCACAGTTGTACCAACTATTTCTGGTCCAAAAAGACCTCAAGATAAAGTTTTGTTAACTGATGCACCAACTTCATTTAAAAAAGTTTTATCTGAAGCAACTAATAAAGATCAAAAATCAATATCGAAAGTTTCAAATACTGATTATGAAATTCAAGATGGTTCAATTTTAATTGCCGCAATAACTTCATGTACTAATACTTCAAATCCAAATGTTTTAATTGGAGCAGGTTTGCTTGCAAAAAAAGCTGTTGAGTATGGATTAGAAGTTAAACCATGGGTTAAAACATCATTAGCACCTGGATCTCAAGTAGTAACTGACTATTTAGAAAAAGCTGGTTTAAATACTTATTTAGATCAATTAGGTTTTAATTTAGTTGGATATGGGTGTACCACTTGTATTGGCAACTCAGGACCATTGCCTGAAAATATAGTAGAGGCAATTCAAAAAGAAAATATTCATGCTGTTTCTGTACTATCTGGAAATAGAAATTTTGAAGGAAGAATTTCTCCTCACATCAAAGCAAACTATTTAGCTTCTCCACCATTAGTAGTTGCTTATGCAATTGCGGGTCATATGGAGTTTGATTTATACAAAGATCCATTAGGAAAAAGTAAAGATGGAAAGGATATATTTTTAAAAGATATTTGGCCATCAAATCAAGAAATAGAAGATACTCTTAAACAATCTTTGAATGCTGATATGTTTATTCAAAGATACTCAAATGTTTCTGATGGTCCTGCTCAATGGCAACAAATTAAAACTGAAAAAAGCAGTATTTACAAATGGGACGAAGGTTCAACTTATGTAAAAAAACCTCCATTCTTTGATGGTTTGTCTGATGAACCAGAAGGATTTAAAGAAATTAAAGATGCAAGACCGTTATTAATCTTAGGAGACATGATAACAACAGATCATATTTCACCAGCCGGAAGTATACAAAAAGATAGTCCAACTGGAGAATATTTTATGGAACATCAAATTTTACCTAAAGATTATAATTCTTATGGCTCAAGAAGAGGGAACCATGAAGTTATGATGAGAGGAACTTTTGCAAATATTAGAATTAGAAATGAAATGGCGCCAGGAACTGAAGGTGGATTTACAAAATTATATCCTGAAGAAAAAGTAATGCCTATTTATGATGCAGTTGTTGAGTATAAAAAAAGAGGAACTGATTTAGTTGTAATAGGTGGTAAAGAATATGGAACTGGCTCTTCAAGAGATTGGGCCGCTAAAGGAACTAAACTTTTAGGAGTAAAAGCGGTAATTGCTGAAAGCTTTGAAAGAATTCATAGATCAAACTTAATTGGGATGGGAATTTTACCACTGCAATTTAAAGATGGAGAAAGTAGAAAAAGCTTAAATTTAGTTGGCTCAGAACTAATAAGCGTAGTTGATATTGAAAAAGGTATAAATCCTTCTGATGAAGTTGTTATAGAGATCAAATATATCTCTGGAGAAATTAAAAAAGTGAAGACTTTATCCAGAATAGATACTAAAAATGAGTTAGAATATTATAAAAATGGAGGAATTCTCCAATATGTGTTAAGGAACATGATTTAATATGGATGAAGATTTATCAATAATAAATGCAAATACTAGAAATGAAAAAATTAAGAACTTTTTTGTTAATAACAAAAAACTTCTAATTTCATCAATTATTATATTAGTTTTAATAGTAATAAGTGTTTACAGTTATGATAAATATACAACTGATAAAAAAAGACAGATATCTGATAATTTTAATGCAATCACGATCGATCATTCTGAAAGTTCTAAAGACACAACTCTAAACAAATTATTGGAGATAATTAATCAAAAAGATCCAACTTATTCTCCTCTCTCTCTTTACTTTATAATTGATAACAACCTCCTTTCTGATCAAAGCGAGGTTAATAAATTATTTGATGTCATAATTGACAAAACATCACTAGATAAAGAAATTAAAAATTTAGTTATTTATAAGAAGGCACTATTTAATGCAGATCAGGCAAATGAAGCTGATTTGCTAAATATGCTAAATCCATTAATTAATTCAGATAGTGTATGGAAGTCGCACGCATTATATTTAATGGCCGAATATTTTTATGCACAAGATCAAAAACAAAAAGCAAAAGAGTTTTTTCAACAAATAACGACTTTAGAAAATCCAAATCCAGATATAAGAATAGAATCAGAGAAAAGACTAAACAGAGATTTGAGTGAATAGATTATTAGCATTATTTATTATATTTTTTCTTCTAAATAATTGTTCTTTAAATGAAAATTCAAAAATTTGGAAAGATAAAGAAAAAGATTTATCAGAAAAAGAAAATGTAAAAAAAATATTTTCAGAAGAAGTTGTAAAAGCTTCTGAATTTAATCAAGAAGTTAAACTTGATTTATCTGGATTAAGAACATCTAATAAAATAATAGATAATACCAATAACTACAGTGCCCAAAGTTATGAAGGCCAATTAGAAAAAATAGGTAATTTTAAATTCTCAAAGTTAGATGAAATAAATAATCATAATTACAAGCCAATTTTCTTATCAGATGGATTAATTTTCTTTGATAAAAAAGGTACTATAATTAGATATGACAATAATAAAAAAGTGTTATGGAAAAAAAATCATTACACTAAGTCAGAAAAAAAATTAAGACCTAAGTTAAATTTTGCAATTAAGGAAAATAATATTTTAATAACAGATAGTATTGCGAAATATTATTCGATTAATGTTGAAAATGGCGAATTGAATTGGTCAAAAAATAATACATATCCATTTAATTCAGATATCAAAAGTTATAAAGATAAAATTTTTGTTGTTGATTATAAAAATACTTTGAGATGCTATAAAATTGAAGATGGGTCCGAATGTTGGAATTTGCAAACGGAAGATTCATTTACAATATCAAATGCAAAATATTCATTAATTATAATTAATGAAATGGTGATATTTAGTAACTCAATCGGAGATATCACAGCAGTTGATGTTGAGACTGGATTAATCACTTGGCAATTACCAACTCAAAGCAGTAGTATCATCAATGAAACTTATAATTTTAAAATATCAAAATTAGTATCAGATGGAAATTCTATCTTTTTTTCCAATAACAAAAATGAATTTTATTCAGTAGATGCAAAAACAGGATTAGTTAATTGGATAAATGATTTAAATTCCAACATTACTCCAACAATTATTGGTAATTTGATTTTTACAGTTTCTAATGATGGTTATTTGTTTGTAATTGAAAAAAATAAAGGAAATATACTTAGAATTACAGATCTTTTTATTAATTATAAAATTAAAAAAAGAAAAGAAATTCAACCAGTTGGTTTCGTGATAGGTAATACTAATTTGTATTTAACAAATTCTGATGGAAAAATAATAATTGCTGATTTAAGTGAAGGAAAAGTTTTAAAAACAGAAAAAGTTTCTGGAGACATTGTTTCAGAGCCATTTATATTCAATAATAATTTGTATGTAGTTAGAAACGGGTCTATCGTACAATACAATTAAATATGATCTTGAAATTTTTAGAAAAGATCGGAAGAAAAAAAGTAGTTCTAGATAGAGGACCATCACACCCAAAATTTGAAGAAGCAAAACCATGGATGAATAGATACTATGTGATATTCAGAAATAGACCCAAATGGTTTCCATTTAATATATTAATTCATGAAATGTTAGATGACGATCATGGCGATGGGGTGCATAACCATTTATGCCCATACATTACAATAATTTTAAGAGGAGGATACTGGGAAACAACGAAAAATGGAAGATTTTGGAGAAAGCCAGGATACATTGGTTTTAGATCCGCAAACTCTTTTCATAGAGTTGATTTAGAACCGCGTACAAAACCAATGACAATATTTATTCCAGGACCATTTGGTTTAAGAAAAGGACCAAGATCAGAATATGGTATCGATTTTAAAACTAAAAGAAGTTAATGGCTCTACCTTTTGAAAAAGAATTTATATCTCACTGTAAAAAACAAAATTTAGAAATTAATCCTAGCCAGTTAGATTTAGTAAAAAAATTACAAGAATACTACGAGGGTAATTTCCAATCATTAATATCAAAAATTTTTCAAAGCCAATCTTTTAAAAAGGGGTTTTATTTATATGGAGATGTAGGTGTAGGTAAAACAATGATTTTAGATTTCTTTTTTGATCAATTAAATCATAAAAAATTAAGATTACATTTTAATGAGTTTATGTTGAGTTTTCATAATTTTGTTCATGAAAGAAAAGGTGATAACCAAGAAAATATTATTAATGAATTTGTTAAAGATTTAAAATCAAAAGCATTCTTAATTTACTTCGATGAGTTTCAAGTAACTAATATAGTTGATGCCATGATTTTAGGAAAGTTGTTTGAGCAAATCTTCAAAGAAGATATACAAATAATTGTAACTTCAAATACTAAAATCTCTGAACTTTATAAAGATGGTCTTCAAAGAGATCAATTCAAACCATTTATAAAAATAATGGAGGATCAATCTTTTCAGTACGAACTTGTAATTGAAGATGATTATAGAAAATCTAATTCTCAAGATAGATACTTTTTTCCACTTGATGAAGAAACTAATTTTAAAATAAATAAATTTTTTAGAACTATTACAAAAGATAAAAAAAAAACTGAGAATATAATTGATGTTAAAGGAAGAAACTTTAAAATAGAAAATTTTTATGAGGGAGTGGTTAGATTTGATTTTAAAACATTATGTGATCAAAATTTAGGTGCAGAAGACTATCTAGAAATTATTAAAAATTGTACTTTTATAGTAATTGATAAAATACCACAGTTTGATAATTTTAATTCTAATCAACAGCAAAGGTTTATTACTTTATTAGACATAATTTATGATAATAATATTCCAATTGCAGTAACAGCTGATCATAGTTTAGATAAATTTACATCCTCAAAACTATTAGAAAAACCTTTTGAAAGAACAATCAGTAGATTATATGAATTAACATCCAAAGCGATGAATTCATGAAACAAGAATTTTTTAATCTTCAAGTAAATACTAACGGTCAAAAGTTATATGAATTTACCAATCAAACTCTTGGTTGGATAAATGAAAATAATTTTAAGAATGGTATTTTAAACTTAAGTATCCAGCATACAAGTGCATCTTTAATTGTACAGGAGAATGCCGACCCAGATGTGCAAACTGATTTGATTAAATATTTTGATAGGTTAGCTCCAATGGATAATTCACTTTATATTCATACAATCGAGGGTAAAGATGATATGCCAGCCCATATAAAATCTGCATTAACGAATAATCAAATTTCTCTTAGTGTTAAAAATAACAAATTATTACTGGGTACCTGGCAAGGTCTCTATCTGTTTGAACATAGATTAGAGTCTCAAAAAAGATCTATAATCCATCATTTTTTGGGAGAATAGGTTATTTTTTCTTCAAGGATTGAAATGCGTCCAATGCAGCAGCTCTTGCTTTTTCATGAATAACTATTGGTTGCGGATAGTCTTTACCAATAATTGTTTTGATAGCTTCTTGATAATGTATTTCCATTTCCCAAGGTTTGTGAATAAATTTTGCAGGAACTTTATTTAATTCAGGAACCCATTTTTTTACATATATTCCTTCCTTATCAAACTTTTCACCCTGAAGAATAGGATTGAAAATTCTAAAGTATGGTGCAGCATCAGCTCCACAACCTGCTACCCATTGCCATTGTGCAACATTATTAGCTTTATTAAAATCAAGTAAGCAGTTTCTAAAATGTTTCTCTCCCTCTATCCAGTTAATTCTCAAATGTTTTACTAAAAAGGATCCCACAACCATTCTTATTCTATTATGCATCCATCCAGTTTCGTATAACTCTCTCATACCGGCATCAACAATAGGATAACCTGTCATACCTTTTTTCCATGCTTTTAAAAATTTATCATTTTTAACCCATGGAAATTTATCAAATTCTTTTCTGAAGTTACCTTTTAAGAATTCAGGAAAATAATTAATTAGACTGTGAGAAAATTCACGCCAACCTAGTTCATTTATATATTTTCTATAGCCAATTCCTTTTGATTTTATCTCAGAACATTTTTTCCAAATACTTCCAACATGAATTTGGCCGTGCTTGATATATGGAGATAATTTTGAAGTACCTTCGATGGAAGGTATATCTCTAGAAGATCCATAATCTTTAATTTTATTTTCAATTAAGTTTCTAAGTATTTTTTTCGAGTCATTTTCTGAAACTTTCCAATATTTTTCAAATTTTTCATACCAATTTTTTTTCGGTAAAATATCTTTTGGATCAATATATTTCTTAAAATATGAAATCTTCTTTGTTTTTTTTTTAATTATATAATTTTTACTTGGTGGCTGATTTAAATATACTTGTTCAGCATTTCTCCAAAAAGGCGTAAACACCTTAAAGGGAGTTCCATCATTTTTTGTTACTTCTTGAAATTCATTTAAAATATTTCCTTTGAAATATTTATAATTAATCTGATTTTTAATAAATAAGTCACGTATTTTTTTTCCTTTATTAATAACATCTGGTTCATAAATTTTATTCCAGTAAATTGAAATATTATCTTTTTTATTTAATTTAGAAAAAATCTCTAATTCATCACCTTTTACTATTTCAAGGTTAATTCTATAATCTGATAAATCTTTTTTAAAAGTTTCTAGAGATTTGCATACCCACCATTTTTGAGCTTCTCTTTTATTATCAAAATCATTATCATTATAAATATATAATGCAATCACACTATCATGATTTTGTGTAGCAAAAGATAGGGCAGGATTATTTTCAATTCTAAAATCTTCTCTTATCCAAAAAATACCTGTGCTGTTCATTGGTTTAATTTTGGTTAATTAACTTTTGATACATTTCTTGGTCAGTATCTCCCTCACAACCAAAAACTAAAACATTTGATTTTTCATTAAAGTCTAATTTTTCTTTAATGGCTTGATCCTCACAACTTGTAATCAAACTAATTACACCGGGCGCTGAATTTTCTCCTGCAATTATTTTAACATCACTAAAGCTAGAATTCCCAAGTAATTTCATAGTTTTTGCTATATCGTCATCTGGTAAACTTACGCAATATTTAACTGAATTTTTGAGTATTTCCCATGGGACTAATGATACCTCGCCACAAGACATGCCTCCCATTAAACTCTCTCTTTTAATATCTATTTTTTCTATTTTACCCGTTTTAATACTTTCCATTACACAAGCAGCACTATCTGGTTCAACAACTATAATTGTTGGCACATAGTTTAAATATCTTGCAATACCCGCAACCATGGCAGCAGCCATGCCACCAACACCAGCCTGTAAGATGATATGAGTTATTTTCTCTTCTTGAATTTGGTCTGCTATCTCTTTCATCATTACTGTATAACCTGCCATTGTATACTTCGGGACGACCATATAATCTTTCCAAGCAACATCCTGAACTATTTGCCAATTATTTTTAGTAGACTGCTTTATGCATTCCATTAAAGATTTTTCGTAATTACCATTTACTTTTACTACGTCTGCTCCAAGGTCAGACATAGCCTTACCTCTTGCATCACTTACAAACTCACTAATAAATATTTTACATGTTAATCCTAATCTTTTAGCTCCCCAAGCAACCGATCTTCCATGATTACCAGCGGTAGCTGTTGCAACAACCACATCTTTGTTTCCTTTAGTAACTTTTTCTACCGCATAAGCTCCACCTAGAGCTTTAAAAGATTTTAAATCAAATCTTTTATGTTCATCTTTATAAAAAATTTTATTTAAATTTAGTTCTTTAGAAAGTTTATTTAAAGATAGAAGGGGCGTTGAGGAATAACCTTTCCACTTAGAAATACTCTTATAAGCATCATCAATTTCTGATGATGTTAAAGAATTTAGGATCTGCTTTTTATCAAATGAATATTTTTTATTTTCAGTAAATTCAGTATATTTCCATTGATGACCATTGGATAATATTGTCATAGATTAGCAATCTAAGGTGTTATCTTTTTCCCATTGTGATACTGGTTTTCTTTTATTAAAAACATTTCTTGCTTTAAAATTTTTAATTTCCGAATTCTTTAGTTTTATATAGCTTTTAATGACATCTGAACCAAAAGCTTTTGAAAGTGCTTTACTATTTTGAAGCATATTAATAGCTTGATTAATATCATTTGGTAATTTTTTTAATTTAGGATATTTTTTATAATCTTCATACATATTACAATGAAGAGGTCTTCCTGGATTTAATTTTTTATTAATTCCTTCTAGTCCAGCAGCAATAATACCTGCTTGAAGCAAGTATGGATTGGCTGAACCATCCATTAGTCTTAACTCAAATCTACCTTTGTCAGGAATTCTGATCATGTGAGTTCTGTTATTACCTGTGTACGAAATACTACTAGGAGACCATGTTGCTCCTGATTTTGTTGGTGGAGCATTTATTCTTCTATAACTATTGATCGTTGGATTAAAAAAAGCAGACAGTGCTTGAGTGTTATTCATAATTCCACCTAAAAAATTATAAGCTAGCTTACTTAATCCCAATTGATCTTTATTATCTAAAAATTTATTTGTTTTTCCATTCCATACGGAAACATGAGCATGACAACCATTACCAGTCAAATTACTAAATGGTTTTGGCATAAAAGTTGCTCTTAAACCGTGTTTCTCAGCTAAACTTTTTACCATAAATTTAAAGAAAACATGTCTATCTGCAGTAATTAGAGAGTCTGAATAATCCCAGTTCATCTCAAATTGACCATTAGCATCTTCATGGTCATTTTGGTAAGGTTTCCACCCCATTTCCAACATGCAATCGCAAATTTCTTTTATTAAATCATATCTTCTCATAAGAGCGGACTGGTCATAACAAGGTTTGGATTGAATGTCTCTTTTGTCCGCTAAAGAATGTCCATCTTCAGAAATTAAAAAATATTCACACTCAACACCTGATTTCATTTGAAGTTTCTTTTGTGACATTTTTTTTATCTGCTCTTTAAGCATTATTCTTGGAGAAGCTTTAACAGGTTTACCATCCATGTATAAATCAGAGGCTAACCAACCAATCTCTTTATTCCACGGTAGTTGAATAAGACTATCAGAATCAGGAACACCAAACATATCACTATCAGCAGGTGTCATATCAAGCCATGTTGCGAAACCAGCGAAACCAGCTCCATCTTTCTGCATATCACCAATTGCTTGAGCTGGGACTAGTTTAGATCTTAAAACTCCAAACAGATCTAAGAAACTTATTAAAAAATATTTAATTTTTTTAGCTTTTGCTATAGTAGATAAATTTTTTGGCATATTTGATCTTATGAATAATAAAGATACGTATCAATCACTTTTTTTCTTTTATTCCCGGTATCCAATTACTTCCTGCTAGAGGAACTCTAGCCATTGCAGCAGCTTCAACAGTTAGTGCACATAAATCTTCAGGCTCTAAATTATGTAAACTATTTTTTCCACAGGCTCTTGCAAGTGTTTGTGCCTCTAGTGTCATAACTTTTAGATAATTTGTTAATTTTTTACCAGCTTTAACTGGATCTAATCTTTTCATTAAAGTTGGATTTTGAGTTGATATTCCAGCTGGATCGTTTCCCTCATGCCAATCATCATAAGCACCTGCTGTAGAACCTAACTTGTTGTATTCTTTTTCCCACTTTGGATCATTATCACCTATAGCTATCATTGCTGCACTACCTATTGAAACAGCATCTGCTCCAAGCGCTAAAGCTTTTGCAACATCTGCACCATTTCTAATTCCGCCTGATATCACCAATTGCACTTCTCTATGTGCGTTTAAATCTTGCAAGGCATCTACCGCAGGTCTAATACAAGCTAAAGTAGGTTGACCAACATTTTCTATAAAAACCTCTTGCGTAGCGGCTGTCCCTCCTTGCATCCCATCAAGGACAACTACATCAGCTCCTGCTTTTACAGCTAAAGCTGTATCATAATATGGTCTTGCACCTGCAAGTTTTATGAAGATAGGAACTTTCCATTTTGTAATTTCACGTAATTCTAAAATTTTTATTTTTAAATCGTCAGGTCCAGTCCAATCAGGATGTCTACATGCAGATCTTTGATCAACTCCTTTAGGTAAAGTTCTCATTTTTGCAACTCTATCGTTTATTTTTTGACCTAATAACATTCCTCCACCACCAGGCTTTGCACCTTGACCTATAACAACTTCAATTGCATCTGCTTTTCTTAAATCGTCTGGGTTCATCCCGTATCTAGACGGTAACAATTGGTAGACTAAATATTTAGATTGTCCTCTTTCTTCAGGTGTCATTCCCCCATCACCTGTAGTAGTAGATGTACCAGCAGCACTTGCACCTCTTCCCAAAGCCTCTTTTGCTGGGCCTGATAATGCACCAAAGCTCATTCCTGCAATTGTAATTGGTATATCTAATTCAAGTGGTTTTTTGGCAAATTTTGTTCCAAGAGTTACATTTGTAGTACATTTTTCTCTGTAACCCTCCAATGGATATCTGGACATTGATGCTCCTAAAAATAATAAATCATCAAAGTGGGGAAGTTTTCTTTTTGATCCTCCACCTCTAATATCATAAATACCTGTCGCCGCAGCTCTTCTTATTTCTGAATTTGTATATTCGTCAAAAGTCCATGATTTACGTGGATGAGTTCTATTATTCTTTTTCATAACTAATAATTAGAAATATTATCTATTTTAAAATTGTATAACGTTTTTGCTGAACCATATCTTTTAAAACTTTCAGCTTTTTGATCGTTAATATTTGCTTCCTGTAAAAGTAAATTTAGTTTTTTAATATGTTTTTTATCCATTTTTTTTTCAACACAATCTGCACCAAGTGATTTAACTTTACCCTTTATATATATGTTTGTTTCATACAAACTATCACCTAATGCCTCACCAGCATCACCACATACAACCAAGTTTCCTGCTTGAGACATGAAACCTGACATATGGCCAACTGAACCTTTAACAACTATGTCTACTCCTTTCATGGATATCCCACATCTCGAACTAGCATCACCATCAATAATTAAAAGCCCACCATGAGCAGTTGCCCCTGCTGATTGAGATGCATTGCCTTTTACATGAACTTTACCAGACATCATATTTTCAGCTACACCAGTTCCCACATTACCTTCAATTGTAATATTTGCTCTTTGATTCATTCCAGCACAATAATATCCAACATGACCTTTAATATTAATATTTAATTCTTCAGTAAGCCCAGCACATACAGCGTGATTACCCTCAGGATTTATTATAGTAAAATTTCTATTGTTTATTTTTCTATCTATATTTTGCAATTGTTCGTTTACTTTTCTCAACTTTAATTTTTTTAAATCTAATTTCATTAATTTCCCCAAGAATACACAATGCCAGGTTCTGGCTCAAAAATTTTTGCGTTGTTAACATCTGGAAGATGTGCCATTGCTTGGAATTCAGATGCGATTGCAACATAATTTTTTGTTTCTGCTATAACTGCAGGTTTACATGCAATTTCATCTCTCACTACTGCAAATCCTTTTCTCGTTCCCGCTATAAATGTATAAAAGCCATCAAGATCTTTCAGACCTGAAACAAGTGTATTTTTTAATGATTTATTATTTGAAAGACTATTTGAAACGTAGCCGGCAGCAACTTCAGTATCGTTTTCAGAAGTAAAAATATTTCCTTTTTTCTTGAGCTCTCTTCTCAAGTTATTGTGATTAGATAAAGAACCATTGTGAACTAAACATTCATCCTCTCCAGTTGAATAAGGGTGAGAACCATCGGTAGTTATTGCACTTTCGGTTGCCATTCTTGTATGTCCAATACCATGTGTGCCACTAAAACTTTCCAAATTAAATTTTTTAACCACATCTTTTGGATTTCCAACTTGTTTAAAAATCTCTATAGAATGTCCATATCCGACAATAGAAATTTCAGGGAATTCTTTATTAATTAAATTAATAAATTTTTTTGGTTTTTCTGTTGTTTTTAAAATTACGTGATCTGAGTATTGATTTAGTTTTAAATTCTTAATTTTTTGTGAAATATTTTTTTTAAATTTACTAAAATCTAACTTATTGATGCACAAAGAGTATTTATATTCTTTTCTGTCTGAATTTTTATATATAGCAAATCCTGCACTATCTGGTCCTCTAGACTCCATGTTATTAAGCATACCTGATAACATTTTACCCAAATTGTTTTCAAACTTTTTAGTTTTAAGGTATATGCCAACAATTCCACACATAGATTTTAGAGTTTAATTTATTAACGATAAAAAGAATTCTTTATAGTAGATAAGGTTTACAACCACAATGATGATAATAGCCGCTATAACTCCGTACTTAGCTTTTGGAAAAGCTACACCTCTCATTTTGGATGGTCTTAGTTCTTCGTTATCTTTATCAGTCATATTTCTTGTAAAAAAAAAGGGCGCCACAATTAAGTAGCGCCCAAATTTTATTTTTTTAATTACCAGTCAGTAACATTGCTTTTATGATCATTGGCGCCATGTCTTTTTCTGGCCAATCTATCAAGTTCTTCACTTTCAGATTTGGCTGTTAAAACATGCCAACCAACCCATAAAATAATACCAACAATTACCAGTATTCCTTCTACTGAACCAGCACCCGGGTAAATTGCTCCGGCAACTTCTTCAGCACTTAGATGATCTATCCAGTTTGATACTGTAGCCATATTATTCTCCTTTACCTGGTTGCAGATGAAACTGCTTTTTCATCTTCTTTAGCAGATTCCATCATTTCATAGTCTAATCCAGCTATCTCTACTTCACGTGGGATTCTTAGTTTGCCCATACCGTTAAGTACTTTAGCTATGATATAGCCTGGTATTAGTCCAAGAACTACGAACATTATTATTGCTCCTAGAAATTGTCCTAATGGGTTAATAGTTGCGTAAGTAGTACCATCCCACATAGCTCCAACACTGTAACCAGATGAAGGATAGCCATTTAAAACGAAACCACAAATTACTAGACCAACAAATCCAGCATAACCATGTACTGCTACTGCACCAACCGCATCATCAATTTTGAACTTACGTTCAACCCAGTAATGTAGTTTGTATGCAATCACAACACCGATCATACCAATGATCATTGCTTGAATTGGATGATATAAATCATTTCCAGCTGAAGCACAGATAACACCTGCTAGTCCACTTGAGTATGTCCAGAAAGGATCACCTTTGGCAATCCAATAACCAGCTAATAACCCACCTGATAACGACATCAGGAAGTTAAAAGTAATACCACTAAGTGTAGTAGGGGTTACGTATATGTTTGTAGCTGTCCAATAAGTTACACCCTCCATACCATATTCAGGTCCTAGATCAAAAATAGGTATGTTACATGCAGCATAGAATCCCCAGAATCCAGTATAAATTAAAAATAATCCTACTGTAACTAGCCAAGGATTTCTTGGTCCTATATTTCTTGGTTCACCACTTGATGAAAATTTACCAATTCTTGGTCCTAGAACCATTAGAACACCTAAAGCAAATCCACCCGCAATTGCGTGGATTACTCCTGATGCATAAGCATCGTGGTATCCTAAAATTTTAAGCATCCATCCATCAAAGTGCCATCCCCAAGCAGCATCAATTGTCCAAAATACAGATCCAATTGCAATTGCTAAAATACCAAATGCAAAAGTTGTAATTCTTTCAATGATTGCTCCTGACACAATGGATGCAGCAGTCCATGAGAACAATAAAAAGGCAGCCCAGAAGACACCAGAAATGTGGTCTCCTAAATTGACAGCCATTAACTCACTTGTTGCCGTGTACCAAGTTGCACTAAAAGCAGATTCATCTGTAATGAGCGCAGTGCTTTCATTCATTATTGAAGGTGCTATTCCCGGTCCTGTTGGGAAAGCCCAGTAAATCCACCAACCAAAGAAAAACCATGTTACTGTTACCAAAGGTATCAGCATAGTGTTTTTCATAAGAGTATGTTGATGGTGTTTGTATCGAGAAGCTCCAACTTCATACATACAGAAACCGACGTGAATTAAGAACATCAGTACTACGGTCACCCAGTAGTAAAATTCTGTAAATATGGTTGTTAGAGCACCTAACTGATCAGTCATATTCTCTCTCCATATTAGTTTATGGAAGCCTATTAAATTTTATGATTCGATACAAATATAAAAAAGGTTAAAAACCAAGTTTTTACAATAGGTTTTTAAAAATAATCAACTCTTAATTGAAATATTAAAATTTTAAATAAGCCTTTTTCAAATCAACAAGAGGATGTTTTGGAGACATTTGAAACTTCACTAAAAGCTCTCTTGCAATCATATCTCTGTCTTGTTGATTATTTGGAAGTTTAATTGATTTTGGAATAGTAACCCAACCATTTGCATTTCTACAAAATACTGCCGGTCTATCCTCTTCATATCCCATATGAACATCTTCTAGCCAGTTTAAATCATCCCATCCCATAGCTTCTATATATTTTTTAAGAAACGGTGTAAGTTTAGAGTAGTCAGGTAAAAGGTTTACATCATATCGGTAACCAATTGATTGACCGATCATTTTTTCTCTAGCTGTTTCTGCTTTTTTTCCTAACTGACCTTTGATCTCTTTTTCTTTTGCTTTAACTATTTTTTTACCCTTTTTTTTTGCCATAGTTATTATCCTTATATTTTGTGATAGTTATCAACTCCAACAGTATAGTTTGTTCCAGCAAGTGGAACTTTTGCTAAAGCTGAAGCTTCAGATGTTAATGCAGCTAAATCTTCAGGTTCTAACGAGTGGATATTTGTTTTACCACAGGCTCTTGCTAAAAGTTGAGCCTCTAAAGTCATTGAATGAAGATAATTGTAAACTCTTAACGCAGCATCATCTGGATTTAACCTTGCTCTCAATTTTGGATCTTGAGTGGCAACACCTACTGGACATCTTCCGGTATGGCAGTGATAACACTCACCAGCTTTTACTCCCATTTCTTTTTCAAAGTTTGCTTCTGGAATATCTTTATTACAATTTAGTGCAATCATAGACCCAGTTCCAATAGCTATTGCATCAGCTCCAAGAGCTAAAGCTTTAGCCATATCAGCACCATCTCTTACTCCACCAGCATAAATTAATGTTACTTTTCCAGTTTTACCCACATCATCAATCGCTCTTCTTGCTTCTCTAATTGCAGCTATACCAGGAATACCAGTGTTTGCAGCAGCGATATGTGGGCCAGCTCCTGTAGAACCTTCCATTCCGTCTAAATAAATAGAGTCAGGATCACATTTTGCAGCCATACGAACATCATCATAAACTTTAGATGCACCTAACTTTAATTGAATTGGCACTTTATTTTTTGTTAATTGTCTTAGTTCTTCTACCTTTAGAGCCAAATCGTCAGGTCCTAGCCAGTCAGGATGTCTTGCTGGAGATCTTTGGTCAATACCAGATGGCAATGATCTCATCTCAGCTACTTGGTCAGTAACTTTTTGACCCATTAAGTGTCCACCCATTCCAACTTTTTGTCCTTGTCCAATAAATACTTCAATACCATCTGCTAGTTGTGCATGATGGGGATTAAAACCATATCTTGATTGAATACATTGATAGTACCATTTTTCAGAATATCTTCTTTCATCAGGTATCATTCCACCTTCACCAGAACATGTAGCACTACCTGCCATAGTCGCTCCTCTTGCTAAAGCAGTTTTTGCTTCATAAGAAAGCGCACCAAAACTCATTCCAGTAATATAAACTGGAATATCTAATTCAATTGGATTTTCACATCTTGGTCCAATAACAGTTTTTGTTTCACATTTTTCTCTGTAACCTTCAATTACAAATCTAGTTAGTGTTCCAGGTAAGAAAACTAAATCATCAAAAGTAGGAATTTTTTTCATCAATGCCATTCCTCGCATTCTGTATCTTCCTAATTGAGATTTAATATGAATATCGTCTATTACTTCAGGAGTAAAAATAGCGTTGTGTCCTAATAAACTTTTATTTCTTTTACCCTCTTCATGTGCATGGACATCCGCTTTTCCTCCAACACCTTTTCCATTTTTTTTAACTTTTTTAATTTTTTTCTTAGGCATTATATTGCTCCCTTCTTCTCTGTAGGTTCCAAATTGTCATAATTCCAAAGTTTTTTACCTGCTACAATTTTTTTCATTTTACTTACATCGAAATTTTCACCAATTTCAGCGACCTTTAATTTTCTTTTAAGCCAATCCTGGTCATTTGATGATAGTTCTGCATCTACTGCATCACTACCATAAGAACCAATTTCTCCACCTACGAAAATTGTCCCATCATACATAGAGTCGCCCAGGTTAATTCCTACATCTCCAAGGATAATTATTCTTCCTCTTTGCATCATAAAACCAGTAAATGCACCTGCGTCACCACCGATTATGATAGTTCCACCTTTCATATCGATACCAGTTCTAGCACCGACACTACCTTTACAAATTAAATCTCCACCTCTGATTGCTGCACCAAAACAAGACCCAGCGTTCTTTTCGATTACTACTTTTCCAGCCATTAAGTTTTCTGCACACGACCATCCAACTCTCCCATTAATTCTAACTATAGGACCATCACAAGAGCCCATTCCAAAGTATCCTAAACTTCCCTCAAAAATTAAATTCAGTTTATTCAAAATACCAACCCCAAGACTATGTTTACCCTGTGGATTTTTTATTACTATTGTCCCATATCCTTGGCTCATTAAGTTATCGATTTCTTTATTGGCCTCAGGAGCTGTCATGTCTTTAACATCAAGATCAGTTCTTTTATTGAAATCTACATCGTATGTACCAAAGTAATAAAAGTTTTCTGCTTCATCAGGGTTGAAAAATTTTTGTTGAGTTCTTCCTGTCAATACCTCTGTGTGCATACCCATTGATTGGGCTTTTGATTTTTTAGATACCGTTTTTAGATTTGCCATACTTTCACCTCTCCATCAAATGGATCATATGTATCAATTTCTTGTGGTAATACTGATCTTATTGCTATTTCTTCCGATCCCATTGCAACTAAATCGTCTGACTCGTATAACACCAACGGTTTCGCAGCCATTGTATCTTTTGCCATTCCTAGAGAGTCTTTTGTTGCAACAAAGTAAGTAAAAACACCATCGAGTCCTAGTAAAGAGTCTCTCATTCCTTCTTCAAGGGTTGCACCTTCTCTCATTTTTTGGGCTATATAAACAGCTATAAGCTCTGAATCACACTCAGACATAAATCTCATTCCCTTGTTTTCCAAAACTCTTCTGTTATTCCAATAATTGGTTAGCTGTCCATTATGAACTACCGAAACATCACTAAAAGGATAACCCCAAAAAGGGTGAGCTGACTTAATATCAACACCAGACTCTGTAGCCATTCTTGCGTGACCTATGGCGTGAGTTCCAACAAGTTTGTCTAAAGAGTATCTATCACAAACTGCTTTTGCATTTCCCAGATCTTTAATAACCTCTAATGATTTACCCATTGAAAGGATTTCAACACCAGGTATTGCCTCAATAGTTTGTGAAAAATTTAGAAGATCTTTAGCGTCATACTCTAATTCATATCTTAAAGAGTAAGGAAGAGTTCTTTCTTCTTTAATTATTTTAGCACCTATTTCTGCTAAAGTTTTATCAACAATTTTTTTTCTTTCATCATATACAGAAACATCTTCCATTATAGACGAACTTCCTTCACCTACGTTTTCTCCAACTTTAAAACGCATGATGAAATTTTTACCATCTGTATCACCATACAAAGCGTAACCTGTTGAATCTTCACCCCTATGTTTTAGTGCTTGCAACATACCTTGCAATTCACTTCCTACATTAGAAGATTTTCCTCTATGTATTAAACCTGCTATTCCACACATATATTTATACCCTTTCTATCTATTTCTGTGACCTAAGGTAGACAATCAAGATAAGTATCCAGATCCCATTGTGTTGTTGCACCAAGAAATCTTTCCCACTCATCATTTTTGTACCAATGGAAAACTTTATACATCTCATCTGGCATTGCGGATTTAATAACTTCATCCTCTGCAAGTCTATCCAAAGCTTCACCTAAACTTAATGGAAGTTTTTTAACATCTTTACCAGCTTTTTGAGCTTCATAAATATTTCTAGACTCTGGAGCAGCTGGTTTCATTTTCTTACTTATTCCTTCATCACAAGCTTTTAATAAAGCAGCACCTAACAAGTAAGGATTATGCATCGAATCTACCGATCTATACTCAAATCTTCCTGGAGCTGA